>DALZ01000067.1 GCA_002496955.1 Euryarchaeota archaeon UBA128
ACCTACCTCTCGATTGCCTACATCGGCATGATTATTGGAATTGGTATCTGGACATGGACTATCGTGTCACGCAGCAGAAGGCTAGCAGCACGTATTACGGCCATGGAACAGAGCCTGAATGTTGAAGATATTGAATCGGATCCAATTGCCGGTGTAACTGATAATGATTGAATTAAATCATGCTACATCTTGAAAGACAGAGGCGATTTGGCCAATTTGGTGGTGACATGTCTGATTTAGGTGATGCCTTTTGTTTGGTCTGTGGCGCAACACCACCATTGTTTGGTGAACGAATGTGTGAATCATGCTTTCGTAAGCGAGTAAAACTAGCCGAAGTGCCCGAGAATGTCCCGTGGGTTAGGTGTGCAAGATGTGGAATCGTTGAGATTCAGGGTAAATGGGTCGATATCTCCGAATCTGAGGTTTGGGATGAATTAATCCAGCGCAATCTGAAATTTCACGTTGAAGCGGAGGATATTGGTATCGGTTTCGAGACTAGAACGGTTTCAGATAGGCATACCTTAATTCATCTCCAATTGGAAGGAGTTATCGATTCTTTGCTGTTTCAAGAAGAACACACCATGCGCGCCAGAATGGCTAATGGCGTCTGCTTAACATGCACACGCCGTGCTGGTAATTACTACGAAGCGACAGTCCAGTTGAGGTCAAGCGGCAGAAAGTTATCGGAACTGGAGTATCAGAATCTCCGCTCAACTCTAGAAATTGTTCGGGAGTCGCTTTCGGACGATCCAATGTTTTTCATAACTAATGAAGGGCCTGTTACGGGTGGATATGATGTCGTTATGGGTAGTAAAGGCCTTGCTCGGGCTTGGGGCCGTCATCTTACGAAAGAGTATGGTGGACAGGTGGTTGAAACAAATTCAACTGTTGGTAGAAAAGACGGCATCGATGTAACAAGACTAACTCTACTATATCGTAAACCTGGCTACGAACTAGGCGATGTAATTAGTTGGCGAGAGAATCTATGGCGGCCGGCATCTTGGACCAAAGACGGCGCCATTATCGAGCGAATTGACCGTCAAGAAAGGACGGGCGCCACATGGCGTGATTTGGAATCGTCGCAGGTTCTTGCAAGAATGAATGAACACATCGTTGTCGACTTAATTAATCAAGATTCATCTGTTGGTGAATTTCTCGACCCAACCACTTGGACGATGGCTTCAGTTAGGTTACCATGGGATCACAACGGTAGAGTTTCGATTAGAATTGCCCGCATTGATGGCGAGTGGATTGCTCTGCATAATATGGCTGTGGACGAAAATAGTGGTATAGAGTAAAAAGGATGAGCCATTACATCACTTGATGGCGGATATCAATCTATCTGACTTGGCGAAAACTCTAGACACTGAGGACATGATTGGTTTCACTAGAGCATTTGTTGAAGATTTCAAAGTCGGTCTGCAGAGTGTCAATACTGAACGATACCCGTGGATTGAAGAAATAAGTAACGGAAAATGGATTGGGGTGTTAGCTCTTGGTATGGGTGGCTCGGCCGCTGGTAGTGATTTTCTTGCTGCTTTATGTGAGATAAAGGGGAACATTCCGGTGGTTGTTCAACGTGACTATGTTCTCCCATCTTGGTGGAATGAAAACTGGCTTATTCTCTCAACCTCACACAGCGGTAACACGGAGGAAACGATTGCTGCAACCGAAATTGCCCTACAAGCTGGAGCGACTGTGGTAGTAATATCTACTGGAGGCATACTATCTGGCTTAGCAGAATTACACTACAATTGCTACCTTATCCCATCGATAGGCGGTCAACCTCCAAGGTCTGCTTTTGGCCATATTTTTGCTCGCCAGCTTGCTCTTTTCCGTTGTCTTGGTATATTGCCAAGTGAGAATAATGATGAGACTATGCTACAAAGATTACAGGCAGTTGTCAACGATTATGATTTCATCAACAACCAGGATAGCGATGTAACCGAATTAATTTCATACATGGCAACTCAACCAATCGCCTTAATTGGACCTACAGAGCTTACACCTGCTTTGAATCGATTCAAGAATCAACTGAATGAAAATGCCGCTAGATTTGCTAGAATCGGTATTCTTCCTGAACTAAATCACAATGAAAGTGTCGCATGGGGCGGAGTTGGTGAGGACGCTGATTACTCAGTAGGAGAAAATGTAATTCTATTCCTTACGTGGAATGGTATGCACTCAAGAGTCACCAAGCGACTAGAATGGATGATTGCCCACACCCCAACTGATATGGCTTGGCGCATTCATGGGGAAGGGGAGTCTTTGCTTGAGGCACTATTACACCTATGCATTGTTATGGATTGGGTTTCGATTGCTCTAGGGTTGGTGCATCAAAAGGACCCTTCATCTATTGGTCCAATCATTTCGCTGAAGAAATTCTTAGCTGGGCTCCAATGAGAGTGTGTTCAGTATACCTGGCCGACAATCAGTCGCGGGTCTGGATATTTCTTTAGTGCATCATCCCTATCACATAGTTTTACTACCCCAGGCAAGTCATTGTCAACCGGTCTTTCTAAAGAGATTTGAATGTGGATGTGTGGAGGCCAACCGCCATTCTCCTGCTCATTTCCAATGGTTGCAATTACCTGACCGGCAATTATCGATTCTCCGACTTCAACCATGGCCAATGATTCAGTTGACAAATGACCATGTAAAACCCAGAACTTAACGCGTTCAGATAATACACTAGAGCCCACTGCATTTGGTAGTCTCAACTCATGTTGAGTAATGATTGTCGGGCCATATGAACCGGCTTCAGGATTGATACCCATACTGTAGACTTCGCCATCGGCAAATGCAAATACTTCTGTGCCAATTGGTGCACCAATGTCCAACCCCACATGTAGGTCACGCTCACCAGAGAACAACTCGGTCACATACATACCAGGTCTGTGCTCATCATATCTGCCAATCTGATAGTTAAGTGGACATTGCCACTCGGTATTAGTCGGTCGCGTGAAATCAAATACCCAATACTCTTCAGGTAGTCGCACTATCGGATGGAATAGTGAACCGTAGTCAGGCATGGTTGAACTAAACGGCGGATATTATTGATTCTTGGCCGAAAAATCAAGACCCTCATCCGTTAGGCATTACTATGATTGTGGCTATTATTGTGATATTAGCCATAAGCGCTACTCCCGGTTACGCACTGTGCAAAGTATTGGATGGCAGTGCTGATAAATGGCGCAAAGCCATGCTCGCTCCAGCACTTGGTTTATTGCTGATTTATGGCAT
The DNA here is from genome assembly GCA_002496955.1 of Euryarchaeota archaeon UBA128. GTDB lineage: Archaea > Thermoplasmatota > Poseidoniia > Poseidoniales > Poseidoniaceae > MGIIa-L1. The sequence continues at coordinate 3,244 of DALZ01000067.1, forward strand.
AAATGGGTTGGTTGTGCTAACTGGCCTATGGACATGGGAACTCGCCTCATCAGTGATTTTGTTACTAAACACCCTCGCAATTGCTCATCTGAAGCGTCGCATAGATACTGAAGGGCGCCTTACACCATGGCAGAAATTAGAGGCGGCAATGCATGGGATGATATTGGAAAGCGAAGACCAAGAGATAAATTATGAAGTTTCCCAACAGCAGTGGTTCCAGTCAAATCGCTACACCTTTGGCATGATAATTGGAGCAATCTTATGTGGAGGTATAATCCTATTAACGTTCTTTCAAAAAATGCCATTTG
>DALZ01000049.1 GCA_002496955.1 Euryarchaeota archaeon UBA128
GTTAGAATTGAGCCTAAAACAAGCAAGGCAAATAGTGCCCCTAACGGCTCTGTTAATCCGGTCGCCATAGCGACTAAGGTGGCCTTCAATCTACCTCCGTTACCGGCTTGGATTGGTGCGGCGACCGCAATACCCTCGGGTATATTGTGAAGGGCAATGGCCGCCATCAAAACCACACCATACTGTGCAGATTCCAAAACGGCGACACCCATTGCTAATCCCTCGGGGAAATTGTGAATCGCTAGTGCTATGGCAGTAAGCATTCCAGATTTGTACAGTTTTCGCTCCCGCGTAAGTTCTTCTTCAATCTCATTTTTATTCGTGTAATGACTAACTGCATAGACAGTGCCGACGCCAATTCCGAATGCGAATGTAATTGGAATGAAGCCGAATTCAAGAGCTCTTCCAAACCATAAATCGAGCGTCGAAACGAGAATCATCACCCCTGCAGCCATTGCTAATAGAAAAGCCATCATTTCTGCGGTCACCTCTTTGACAATGAATACAATTAGACCACCGATACCTGTTGCCAACCCAGCTAACAACGCCAGAACGAATGGGAATACCCAGGATGAAGATTCGCCTTCTAATCCCTGGATTTGAATAAGTGGCTCCTCCCCATTGTGAAGCCCACCCTGAGCAGCAATTATTTCCAAGGCAATTTCAGCCGCAAGTCCAGAACCTTCTTGATTTACTTTTTCATGGGTATCGGTAGCGCGATGATAATCTGGGTATTCCCAGCCGTAGAAACCAATGGTAGTCACGCCGTGCTGATTGAAGGCACGGTGATCACTGTTACCGCCATGCTCATTCAAATTCACTGTTGCAGAGTAGTCATTCCATCCTTCGCTGAGAACGTTATCATTTATTTTTGTTAATGAGTTAATTAGGCTCTTATCTGAAGTCTCTATTCCCAATGTTCCAAGGCCATTAGCGGGATTTAGGTTTGTTGAGTCTAGGTTGATGTATAAGTCCAAATCATCGATTGCGTCTTGGTTTGCATCGATGTATGCCTGACTGCCCAACAATCCCAGTTCTTCGCCACCCCAAGTAGCAAATTTAACCGTAGATTGTAATTCTAATTCGCTTAATTGGGTCGCAATTTCCAGTAATTGAGCCACGCCAATGGCGTTGTCTACCGCACCGGGGCTAATGTAAACCGAATCGTGGTGAGCGCCGAGCATTATCTCACCTTCACCACTTCCAACTAACTCTCCAGTCACAACTTTGACAGTTCGTGTCCCGACATTGTTACCTTCCCAAAATCCGTCCAGAGAGGCATACAAGGTAGGATCGTCAGCTGCTTGTTCTATGTAATCATGGAAGAGATCAGCAGTGCTTTGGGATATGAAGATGTAAGGAATCAGTAAATCTGCGTATTCTCCGCCGTATGCATCGGGAAATGGAACAGTTTTGCCATCTTCCTCAACCGTTACCGAGCGGAATGGCGGTGTCTCGACACCATCTTGGTAGATCATTACAACCCCAGCATTTTGGTCGATTGCATCCTTGTAAATTTCGGCAAGGCTGCGTGAATTGTCATAATTAATCATAATAGCCAAATCTGTCAAGTCGCCAGCAGTAGAAAAATCGCTTGAAGAACCGTTGTTGAGGAATGTTAGCATGTTGTCATGTTTGTGATTAGCCCCTGAATAGCCCAAGTAAGTGAAACTCTCAACGTGGTTCAAATCTCCGGTCGCATCGACTTGTATTCGTCCAGTTCCGGCCGCGCCATCAGGCATACCTGGAATGTTTTGCGCACCCATTTCCAGTTGTGCATGCATGAGAATTTGATGCTCATCGGGGTCTGCATCGACGAACCATGCTCCAGTAACTTCGTAACTTTCCACCTTTACATTTGCCAGTCCGATTTCCGAGAATCTGTTGCTGATATACTCGGCTGCATTGGTTTCTTCAGTCGAACCAGCAACGCGCGGACCAATAGATGAAATCTCAGCCACATCGGTTATAATAGAATCATCGTTGATTGTAAACGAGAGCTCTTCCTCTTCAATCATAAAACCTAGGGCAAGGCTCGATATAAGGACAACAGCAGACACAACTCCGAGAATTGTTAGACGATGGTCGGAGAGGGTACCCATGCTGATGGCTTACACGCCTCCTATCTAAGTGTTAAGCGTCGAATAAGTTTCAAAATCCGCTGTAACCATCAAGAACCGCAATAAAACCAATTTAAACAATGATTTATAATCTTAATAATTGATTTAACTCCATGAATCTGAGTAGTGTTGACCGCTCTGTTAGGTTGGTCTCCGGCATATCACTGCTTACTTTTGATTACTTAGCTAGTTCTAGTTGGGAAATCGTGTTTTTGGTTTTTGGGTTGTGGGGACTGATCTCTTCAGTGTTTGGATTTTGTCCGTTTTATTCATTGATGGGCTATAATACATGCCCAACAAATTTGCCGAAAATAACAGACTAGTAAAACAGTCCTCAATCTGGAGAAATCTTTCGTTGGCTGTGTCGTTACTTGCCACGATTTAGATTTGCTTTGAGCGACGGGCGCAACTTTTCTGCGCCTTTACCCTTGTTATGTAATCCACGGCCACGCTTTCCAGCAGAAGTCTTACCACGGTAGACTCGACCTTTGTGAGCGCTGTTGCCGTTAGCAGAACAGAACACACCTAGTTGCTTATCATTGATAATTGCCGGGTGGTGTGTGTCGATCATGATAACTTCGAAATACTTGTGCTTACCATCTTGGCCTACCCAGTACGAGTTTAGCACCTCTAGGTTGGGGAAGTG
>DALZ01000072.1 GCA_002496955.1 Euryarchaeota archaeon UBA128
TTTTGGGTGTCTGATAAGCAACAAGGGCCATAACACCGCCCAATCCAAGGCCAATCACCAGCGGGACAAAAAAACGTGCTAATCCGCTTCGATTTTGGCCGGTAAACCAGTCGCCTAGTGGTAAGTCGTCACCAATTAGCGCCTCGATTGAGGCAAACAGCATCGTGTGGTCAATTGAACCAACAACATAGGTTGAGACCACCTCCAGATACATACCGACCAAAGCGGCGGTAGCAATAATCTGCAACGTGATAATTTGCCATTGCCGCCTTAGAGTCTTGAGTTGCAGAGTCCTAGCGCCCGCACTGCCAGTAATGGTAACATCACCTTGCACTTGTACTTCATCAGCCAATCTAATACCCCCTTACCTGCATTAGTGCTTGTGATAGGTCCATATCTGGCATCCAGTCAATTACTTGAGCACCAGAGCCCGCTAATGTGGTCAATCGATTCTGCCGTTCAAGTTTCAGTACTTCATATGACATTCTGGGAATTCTGCTCACCAGTCGTTCAAAATCAACACTCGACGGTGATAATACTGTGACTTCATGGCCGCGCCCAACCAAATCTCTCACCGCAGCTGGAACGGTTCCATCGCCTTCACACGACGAAATAATGAACACTGGGCTTCCTCTACTAAACCGTCCACTCAGTGAATTGGTAACAGCTTGTAACGGCATCTCTCCTTTGGCGGTAACTCCAGCAAGAGCACTAAGGATTTTGAAATACTGCTTATCTCCGGTATCAGGTGGAAGGTAGGAGAGTTTTTCGCCATAGATTCCAAGAGCCACTGAATCTCTCCTCTTGAGGAAAAATGCGGCTAAGCTAGCCGCAGAGACAGTGCTCATTTCAAGGGGATTCTTCAGCACGGTCCCAATTCGCGCAATATCCCTTGAGTCAATTAGTAAGTATAGGTCAGTAACGGCATCTCGACATTTTTCGTTGACCATCAATTCACCGGTTCTAGCGTAGGCTTTCCAATTGATATTTTTGAACGGATCACCCGCAACATATTCTCTGAGAGAGTAGAATTCTGAACCCTGTCCGGGAGTTCGAAGGGTCGTTGCACCAGTATACATTTTTGGCGTTCGGGAACGCAAAAAGGCCTCTTCAACCTCCTTGATTTGTGGAAATATGACAATGTCACTGTGGTGGTCGACAAACATTTCTTCAACTCCGAGGTTGAACGTGTTGCGCGACCTAAGAGATACAGGGCCTATCGAATAGTGGCCTCTGAGCGGGCAGCGCAAGACATAGCGGATTCTGGCGCTTTCACCGGGACTCAGATTCAAGCGCATCTGATTTAGTCCACTACGCAATTTCATTTCGTGTGGAATATTATCGTAGACTTCAAGCAATTGGGTTTTCCTGTTTGAGCGGTTAGTTATCAGCAACTCCACGTATAGGTCGTCTCCTTTATACAAATTATCAGCCGACAAGGTTCGTTGGACCTCCACGTCGCCGTGGCCTGAGATCCAAGAGTTGACAACAATAAATGCAATAAGGGCAAGACCAAGAATCATCATTTGATTGTTCGCAATCATCATACCGATGAGAATCAGTGCAATCCCACCGGTGAAGGTAAACGCCGCTTTTCTGGTCCACATATGCTCACCTTCTACCCCATGCTTTGACCCGTTTTACAATCGAAACAGTCTGTTCTAGCGAATACTTACCAGGCTCGATAGCAAATTTCGCTAGTGTTGGGTCATTAATTAGCGCAACGAGTTCGCGCGCCGACATTGCGTGAAATTCTTCTCTAGTCAAGCCGTTTTGGTTGCGAACTTTCGATAGGAACACTTGCCTAATCTTTTCGACTTTTGAGTAATACGGATAACGGTTGGCGTCACCAAAACCGTAGTAGATAATCGAGAACACATGTCGCCAATTGTCCGGATCTTTTTTGCGTATCAGTACAGCCTCAAATGAGATAAACAGAATAAGAAATAATACCAGCATTGCCAGGCCTTCACCGGTAAAGTAAACCAACAGGAAATAAATGGTGTTGTAAGAATCAGCCAGAACTGCATTCTGTGGATGTCTAGATTCATCAAATATTACCATCGCATTTTCTGATGGTTCCAAGCCATCATCTTCTAAACTGGTCATTAACGCCTCAGCAATTATGTCTAGCGCCCACTTTCGATTATCATTTTCCGGAATGCACTTTTCATTCTGAGTAACACAAAGGTTAGTCCCGTATTCACCCTCACTAAATCCTTGATAATCATAAATCGCATTTATCATGGGCGAACCGTCAGCGACAAAGAATACTCGTCCACCATCATCAGGATTGCAGGTGGATTTTGCACATGCCTCTACGCTCAGGTTGAATTTCCCGTATAAGTCAGGGGTTTCTTCGTTTTGAACGCTACTAACGTAAATTTTCCCGTCACCATTGACATCTGCGGTGGCCTCGTTGCTCGTTACTGCTCTGACCGCCAATTCTGGTAGAGGGTTCTTGTTACTTGGCACTAGTTCTAGGGCGGTAATATTATTCAGTAACACGCGATATGTGCCGTTGTAAGCTATCTCCCCATCTGACCAATGGTGTTTGCATACACCAGATTCTTCCTCAGTCATCAATTGGCCGTCAGCAAGCGCACAAGGGTGGGCGCTAAGGACAGATGAGGTATCTGACCAGCGTTCGTGAGTTGACAGTGTATTGTTGTCAATTTTATCGCCGCTCATGCTGCATGGTGTTACTTGGACACACATCCAAATGTAATTCGCGTCTAATTCAGGCACATAGGTACTGTCCTCAATTTGATACCCACTGTAGCGGACACCGAATGCTTCAGCAATGGTCCCCGCAAACCCATAATCTTCGAGAACAATTGCCGTGCCACCATTCTCGACAAACTCAACAATAGCATCTACTTCAGATGGAGAATACCCATCTGCGGACGCAATTGTGATAAAACCGTCTTCATCAAATTGGGGCAGCGAGAGAGTGTCGCGTTCTACCCCAGCGACGATGTATGTGGTATTTCGCGGATCTTCTATGTCGGACAATAGAAGGGGGCTGCTGACAAGAGATCTAGTCTCGATACCCATATCCTTGATGTCTTCTCTGAATGCTGACATGTCATTCCAATCGTCATCATATGCAGATAATTGGTTGGTGTTAGACAAGTTGACGAAGTTGCTCAGAATCATAATTAGTAGCACGAACATGACCAACCAGAATGCCGATTGTAGCCCGATTCTGCGGTAGTTTATCGTGCGCCACTCAACCATAACCTTCCCAACTAGAGCGTATTTCCGACACTACACGCAGACACATCAGTTTAGAATGTTGTCTATAGTTGAGGCGTAAATGCTCATTAGAGTATCATTTTCTGAGATGTATTCGATTAGCAATTCTCGATACATCATCTACCGGGATAGTCATTCTTCCGTCCCGGTAGTCCCATGGTAGTAGAGT
>DALZ01000140.1 GCA_002496955.1 Euryarchaeota archaeon UBA128
GTGGTGCGTGAAAACTATAAGACGATAATTGTCTAAAACGGAATCAAAGTTAGTATCTGTTGCTAATATTTTGAGTAATGATTTACTGGAACCACCATCATTATACATTTCACCCATTATAATATCAATAGTGGTTTGCGATGGAATGTTGTTTGTCCCGCCATCAATATCTATCTCTTCACATTTAGTTCCGTTAACTACATTTTCATTTAATGTAACATCTAACTGACATAGTTGTTGATAAATGAGGGAATTTGAATTGTTTATCGATTGTATAATTGCCGACAACGAGAATAATTCAGAAGATTCAATCATAGGTTTTGAAAATAGAAAATCCTCAAATTGTTTTATTTCTTGAAGAACTCTTCTATCTGTTACGTTATGCACAGAAGATTCAATGATTATGTTGACCTGTTCCTTTGATTCAATAATTGTAACTGGTGTAGAGTTATAATTCGTTTCGATCGATCCTATCAACGACTGACTAATAATCAGCAATATAAGGATTTGAGTTAACTTACTCTTAGCACGCATTCCCACGATTTAAGCGCTAACCTAACGTATTGAATAGTTTATGGAAAATTTAAGGCTATATCCTCTAAATAAGTAATCATTATTACACATATGGGGTCATGCTTAACACCCTTGTATACATTTATTCCATTCACAAGGGTTCGCAGTGGGTCATATTGAACGCTACCCTTTTGTTCAAAGTTTAAATCGCTAATTCAGGGGCTTACGCGCTTCCTGTCGCGCGGGAACAACACTGTCTCTCTGACATTTTTCGCACCGGTCAACTTCATCAGTATTCTTTCCACTCCAAGCCCCCATCCTGCGTGCGGAGGGACACCGTGACGGAAACCAGCGACGTAAAACTCGAATTCTTCAGGGTCTAAGTTCATCTTTTTTAGATTCTCGATCAACACATCCATGCGATGTTCACGTTGACCTCCTGAGGTCAATTCGTCTCTACCAAAATTTAGGTCAAAGCCACGACTTAATTGTTCGCCTGTTGACCCATTTTCACCCTCAACATGGTGAATATAGAATGGTTTTAGTGACATTGGCCAGCGTGGTAAGAAGTAAAATTGCGGCAGATCTTCAGCCAGCAAATCAGAGTTTTCAGCGTCTATATCGTCGCCCCATTCTATCTCACCGCCTTTTTCCTTAATGATCTTGATAGCGTCACAATATGAAACTCTGGGAAACGGTAACTCGGGCACGATTACTTCAATTGGTTCCTCATCTTTGCTCGCTCTGAAATCGTTAATCCTTGCAATATATGATTGCGACTCATCATCGTCCGCAATTGACTGCCAAATGTGATGAATCATGCGTTCAAGAACACCCATTACATCGTCATCTGTCGACCACGAGCATTCAATATCGAAGGAGATAAATTCATTTAAATGCCGATATGTATCATGTTTCTCAGCTCTGAATGCTGGACCAATTTCGAACACTCTTTCTAAGCCACCCGACATACATAACTGCTTGAAGAGTTGTGGGGATTGGTTCAAGAAAGCCGGTGTGTCAAAATATTGCATGGGGAATAAATCGGTTCCCCCTTCGGTCGCCGTGGCGACTATTTTTGGTGTGTGAGTTTCAAAAAACCCTTCATTTATCAGAGCTTCTCTGCCATACTGTAATACCTTGCCGCGTAGGCGGAACATGGCTGCCACGTGTTCCCGACGTAAATCCAGAAACCGGTTGTCAAGTCGAGTGTCAAGCTCAACATTCACTGTATCGGTGACACCGAGTGGTAGCGGTGCTGCGGCTTTGGCGATTACCGTCACAGTTGAGGCAATCACCTCATATGTTGGTGGCGGGGGTGTTTGACCTTCTTGCAATTTAGGTGGTCGCTTTTCGGATACAGTTCCAGTGAATTGCAGGGTGGATTCACGCGTCATTCTTTGCACCATGTCAAGAGCCGCTTCCCCGACGTTATCGGCTTTGAGGAAAATTTGGGTCTTACCTGTTCCGTCCCGTAAATCAACAAAGCAAATTGCGCCTTTGCCACGGTTAGCCTCCATAAATCCGGCGACCGTAACTTCACTGTCCAGGAGTTTGGCGCCGTTTGATTGTATCTCACCAAGGGTGTGGGTTCGGTAATGGGTTGGAACATAGGTGCTCATGAGTAACGGCGGAGGGACATAGGTCATGAATGTTCGCTGAATCAATTTGATATCTAATTGACGATTTTACTGGATTTTATGCGTTATAAGAATATCTGAAAATAGTTTTTAACGATTCATTCATAAAGTGGTGGTTGCCGCCTCCGGCCATGACTGAACTACTATTTTCATCTGAATCAGTAACAAGCGGCCATCCAGACAAACTTTGTGATGCTATTTCTGATGCTATTGTTGATGCGTGTCTGGCAATCGACAGTTACGCTCGAGTTGCCGTAGAAACTTGCGTCAAAGGGAAGTCAGATATGGGCTTGATAGTACTCGCTGGTGAGGTTTCGCTCAACGGTGCAATACCAGATTACGAAGCAATTGCCCGACAAGCTGGAACAGCAATCGGCTACACCTCACACGCAATCGGCATGAATGCTGCTGATTCAGATGTCTGCGAAGTTCAAGTCCACATAACCACTCAATCAGCAAATATTGCTCAAGGAGTGAATAAAGATGGCCTTGATCAAGGCGCGGGAGACCAAGGTATGATGTTCGGTTATGCATGCTTGGAGACTGAGTCGTATGAAGACCTAAAGGGGCGCTATTTCCCACTTGCTGCCGCCCTCTCGCAACGTCTCTCAAGAAGATTGACAACTGTTCGTGAGGAAGGGATTTTACCATGGGCAAGGCCTGATGGGAAGTCTCAAGTTACTGTCCAGTATGACGCAGATGGTAATATCGAGAAAGTTCACACGGTTGTTATTGCAATACAGCATGATGACGCATTGAAAGACCAATTTGGTGGTTCAGAGGTTGAAGAACTTGAATATATCAAGCAACAGATAAAACAACATGTGGTTGAGTATTCAATTCCCCAGGAGTTACTATCAAACGGCTACAAGTTAATTGTCAACGGCACCGGTCGGTTTGCCGACCCTGGCGGTCCATATGCTGATGCTGGATTGACCGGTAGAAAAATC
>DALZ01000064.1 GCA_002496955.1 Euryarchaeota archaeon UBA128
GCAGCAAAATGGACCCGAAAAAACGCACTACATCGGTAAATACTCGCAGAGAACAATCGCTGACCAAGTGAGTAAAAGAGTGAGCGAATAGTCGATTTTTTTGAATTTTTTAGGTCAATACCTAAATGATACCAAAGAGTGAGCAAACCATGTCACCCCACCAGCAACGTGTCGTTAGGCGATACGAAAGGGATGATACAGCAGTAAGTGAGGTGCTAGGCGTAATTATGATGCTAGCGATGGTTGTTTCGATTATGGGCGGTGTATGGGTGTTTCTTAACCCGTATATTTCCGACTTTGAAGATAACACCAATTGGAATGCTGCCAACGGCATAGCAGACCGTATGGAAGATCGAATAGATGTGGCTGCTGACTCACCAGAAGGAACCGGCATCCGTCACAGCATCGCAATGCGAACATCGTTAATTCAAGGTGTGAGCAATCTAGAGGTATGGTCTATTAGCGCCGATTTGACGTCGAGTGATATAATCAAGATTACCGACCACACTTCGACGAGTTTTACTGTTCAGAGTGTCAACGAAACTGCAACCTCAGTTACCATCTACAACGAAAATGGGGTTAGTCAATTCGGAATTGATGTCAATACTGGAGTCGTAGACCACAACATGCAACTTACTGATTGGTATATAATTACAGTATTGAATGATAATGACGAAGCACTACATAAAACGGTAAAATATACTATTTCTGGCTTAAGAATAATAACTAGTCTCGGCAACGGTGAGCACGAAATCTATCTTGTTAATAACGCAAGAATTGAACATTTTGCAGACTCTGCATGGGAAATTAGTCAATTTCCAAGAGTTGAATTTGATGATTTAGCAACGGGTGGGGTCAGGTTGTCCATAATACTCACCAACATCAAGGTGAACGGAAGCCTCGGCAGTTCGAATCAACTCGGAATGGATATCATATCGGCAGGGTCACTGACACCCTTCGCGGGTCAGTGCTTCAACATCCGATTCGCACTAACCAACTCTGTTGCACAGGTAATTACTCCACAATACGATGAGCAATGGCTAACTGAATACACGTTGAATAGAGCGTCAGGCACACTTGATTCGTTTATCGGACTAGCACCTTTTGAGAGGGCTAGTGGAGCTGATGGAGTTACAGTAAACTCATTGGGCCATCCAATTTACTTTGACGTTACAGTAAATGAGGTTGTGGTGGAGCGATGAAACATAACATTACTCGTGATGACGATGCTGTTTCTGCGGCAGTTGCAACAGTACTATTATTCGGGGGTGTTGTATCGATAATCGGCTTAATGTTAGTTTCAATGCTGCCAATAATCGAAGAGTTGGAGGGGTCAATAGAACGTGATGACATGTCCGCTCAGATGATGGTATTAGCCCAGCAAACAGAAGTATTGAGTGAACACGGTATGCCCGGAGATTCGACTGAGGTAACATTAATTCCGCTAGACGGAAGTTTGTCTTGGGACAACACCAGAGGAGGAATGTGGTATTCATCGACTTGGTTAGATGACACGACCTTTCGAATGAAAGGCATTTTAGATTTTGACGACGTTGTTGAAATTAAGCATCCCGAGAGTAAAACCACCGCTATTTGTTATGATGACCTAAGGCTAGGTCCTACGCGGCCTTTTTATTACTCAATACCTGAATGGGTAGACACACTTTCCATATCCGCTCAACAAGGCTTGGCGGCGCCTCTTGGGCCGATAAAAATCAAATTAGTTGCTGCTCAATCCACTGTTGAAATTATTGAGTTACCAATTGGCGAATCACACATTGTAGATTCAACAACGCACACGGATCTAAAATTGGAGTCTAACCATGAACTGAAGATACTCGCTTATTCAGGTCAAGGTGGAGCCATTATGGCCACACCAGATAAGCCCAACAAGCTAGATCATACCGGGCGTTCTTGGAACATACCATTACCCTCAGGCGATGCTATCATACAGGTAGTCAGCAAAGAGGCAAATCAAATAACATCAACCGTTAATGGAGTTGAGACCCGTCACATCGTGAGCGATAATGGAGACTCACGGGTAGGAACTCATTGGACTACAACCCTATCCAGCATCGAACCAACAATCTTGGCTATCTCATCTAGCGCGCCATCAAGAGTCATGGTAATTACCGAAACTTCGGCAAATAGTGGCATCGTTAACTTACGCTCTAACTCTGGTTCATTCATCGGAACTGAGTTCCTAGCCCCGCAGTTACCCGGCTATCTAGAAATTACCAATCCTACAGAATCAACAGCCACGGCAACATGGAAGGGTGGAGGAATCTCCGTTGATGGGCTATCAACTGAATTAATAGCGTGGCCACCTGTTGGAGTTTCTGGAGCACCATTAATAGATATCGATATTGATGTTATGATAAACTGGTATAATAATGATTCAAACACCGTTGGTCTTGGTGCAAGCCTAGTTCCAGCCGCCGACACAGGATTTTCCTCAGGTAAGGAGCATATGTTTACAACTCGTAATTCTAATCTGTTGGACAAAATTTCAACACAAATCGCAGGCTATAGTTCTACTTGGAACTACACTGGTAGCACAACTTTCAACCACTCATCAAGCTATGCAAACCAATTCTACCAGTTCCCTGCAGATGCAGGAGTTCACCAAATCAAGGTGATTGATGACCATCCGCTGAGAGTTTTTCGTGTTAGCGGCAATTCAGGTCTGGTAGAGATTATTCATGATGGTGCAGAGAGATGTTTAGGCATTGACACAACTGCAAGCGGATGGATAACTACAGAATTGCCATGGGAATCCATGTCGGGACGCAGTGAACTACAGATTCTCACATCATGGAGTGCGGGAACCCATCCATCCAGTTATTCGGCCAACCTGATTGCTAGCAACGGCCGAACAGATTACACCACGGTTGCTTCGGCATGGATATTCCACATTTCTCGATTAACTTATGAATTCACATCATCGATTACTGGAATGGAAGTGGCTTACTCAAGCGGTGCTGTATTAACTAACCACCCAGAATTTTTGCCTACAGTGCTTAAACAACCAAATGACCGCTCAGGCCCAGGACCGCGATTTGCATCCACAATACCGGCATTAAATCCTACTTCTGATAGTACAGTTGGTGCTGGAGTCATGGAACTAGATATTGAATTAGCATACCGTGAATCATTGGCCTCTGAGATTGCTTATGAGATAAGAAGAGGGTGGTATAGCCCATATGGTGCCGCTATTGCAAATTCTGGTGCCAGTGGTCTGGATGAAAGCCTAGACTGGACTGTATATCCGGGGAACTTAAATCTGCTAACAGATTATGTTGGCTGGGTGCCCGACCCTAGCATCGGAACATCAGAGGCAGTTTGGCATACCAACGGAGATCCTATACAGTTCAGTCTACAACTATCCTCGCTAGATGTGACTATGACGGAGGCGGTAGAGTGACGAACCGAACCAAGCAAGTTACCGATACCAACGGTGCAGCAACAGAACTCGGTTACATTTTCACTTTTCTGCTTGGAGTATTACTACTATCAATTTTCAGTATATGGACATACGATATTGAAACCGCAACCCGTGAAAGGTGGAATATGGAAGCTATAGAAATGAACCTAGATGATTTGGCAGCGGCAGTGGAAAGGGCAGATGAAGCAAGCCGATTAGGTAATATTGAGTATACAGAATGTATTTGGTGGCGAGCAACAGAAGCAAATGACAACCTTATGACCATAACACTGAATGATAATTCCATTATACTCATCGACGAAGGCGGTAGCCTAGACACGGAAGTGTTCATTTCTGGTATGGGTGCGGGAAACCATAGCGGTAGTGTTGACTTGTCTGGGTCACAAATGATTTGGGTCACTCACAGCGATGGCATTACTTCTATTTCGGTCAACAGACCTCAGTAACTATCTGCCCATTACAGCATTGTGGACGCGAGTTTGAACTTCTCGCATGCGTGATTTTGCACCTAACTCTCTGAAAACTGAGAGCGCCCTCTGGAGATATTCCATCCGACGTGATTTTTCTGTTGCTACTGATCCTAAACGAATCAATAACTCTCCAATTTGCATGCGCAAATCATTGGCCTCTGCAATCACCAGTGCCTCTCTGAAATGCTCCATAGCCTCATCATTTTTTCCTGAGTCTTGTAATACCTCTCCCAATAATATTGTGATGTCGACCATTGCGAGAATATCGCCCTCCTCGTTCATGGCTTCGAGGGCCTGCGAATAATGGTGTGACGCCACATCAGAGTCACCAACCTTGGCGTAATACCGACCCAAAACTGCTTGAGACCTCGCATGAAGTTGTTTGTTGTTGAGTTTATCCGTCTTCTCGTATGCGTCAAGTGCATGGTTGCGTGCCCGTTCGATTTCACCAAGATCCATCAATGAACGAGCAAGAATTAATTGAGAACCGATTAATTCCTCATCCTCATTTTCTTGTAAAATTGTTTCAACTTCCTGATATGATTCCAAGGCTTTAGATTTGTCATTCTTCCTACGTAATATGTAACCCATATTATTGTAACAACGGGCAGCACCAATTGCATCTTTTAGTTTGATGAATATTTCTAACGCATCTCTGTGCATCGAAAGAGATTCGTCAAGATTACCTTGCTTGAGTGAAATATCGGCTAATGCTGATAATAAATCTGCCTGAGTATTCGCACTCTTTGTCTTTAATGCGGTTTCTTGAGCAGTGATAAAAGCACCTTTAGCATCCTCAAACCTTCCTAGCAATGCGAGAATCTCCCCCTTATACTGATTAATTTTAGTGGAAATTTCCGCTGATAAATCGGTCTGATCGAGTGAGTCGATTAAACCAAGTAGTTCCATATGACCCTGGGAAATTAAATTACTCCCGTTGTTGACTATTATTTCTGCAGCCTCTGTCATGTTATCAGAACTAACCAAATGAAAGATTAGTTCAATGGTAAAAACCGGTGCGTCAGTAGATTTGCGATACCAAGAACTGCACTTGTTGTGCAACTCAATTGTTAGCTTCTTGTCTAAGCTGCGCAGTAAAAATTCTCTAATAAGGTCGTGGACATCATAAACCTCGCTGTCAACCTGGCGTGCAAGTCCTTGCTCAACTAGAGAATCCAAAACATCAATATCCAACTTTTGTTCAGACAGAGCATCAATCGAAACTGGTTCTCTAAAAATTGATAACACTGACAATACTCTTTTTTGTTCGGCACTTAGTTTTGAGAATATTTCTACTGTCACATAATTCTCCAATGTTTCATGAAAAGCTGTTGCAGAAGCCCCTCGGTTAATCAACTCTAATACAAGCGGGTGACCTCTTGAAATACCGTGTATGTATAGCCACTGTTCGTCTTCTAAATTTTCAAAACTGCTCAGCAAGTTCCTACCAGAATCAGAATCTAAGCCATCTAGCGGCAGAACCAAACTGGCAATTCGACCTTCAGCATCTTTTGAAGGAACTACTGGCTTGAATGAGCGCGAAAATAACACGAGACCGATTTTCTCTTCGCTTCCCAACAATCCTAAAGCCATCGCTTGAAATGTCTGATGCAAAGTAGAATCAGCGACTTTATGAAAATCATCGATTACTATTAGCGATGGAGTTCCCTCAAGTGCGTTAATTAGTAGATTTGCTGCTTCTGCTGGTTTTGGAACCGGCGTAGTGGCAATGTAATCAGCAAATGTTGAATCGCCGATGTTAGCCAACCATTCGCCTACTGATTCAAAAAAAGACCTCGACCCTTCCCAGTCTTGACACCGGTGATACATCAAGTTTCTACGATGCATAAATCTCTCGATTAGTTTGCTAGCCATTGTTGTTTTACCAATACCTGCTATACCTGGCACCAATAATGTCGTAGCCCTAGCCTCTAACAGATTAAACATATTGTCAAGTTCTTTTTCCCTACCGTAAAAATGTCTTAGCCGTGGCAAGTCGCCCAATGCCGTAACTAACTGTTTTTCAACATGTTTAGACAGATCTCTCTCAATCAAATCAGCAGACAAAGTCCTTGAATCCAATATACAATTATCATCCATATACCGTATTATATCTACCGACCGCATGGTAAAAGGCAGTATAGTATTAATTTCACCGAGAGTAGAAGCTTCTATCTTTCCATCGCTCAATATACACCTTACGGGAAAAGCACGCAAATTATTCCACGTATCCTCTGCAAGATTTTTTCCTGAGTCGGTTAGGAAGTAGGCCTTTCGTTTTCTTGAAACTCCTTTAACATGGGCTTGTCTTTCAATTAAAAGCCCCTGATCTTTCAATCCAGCGATAGCTCTCGGCACATTTGATCGTGCAATGGCTACTGCATTGGCAATGCCCATTTGTGACAGCGAAAAAGGAACCTCCACACTATTTTTGTAATCCGAATAGTCGAGAAGATGAAGCAGGATTCGCTCCTGCACACCGGGTTTCGCATTTGCCATTTTATCACCCATCTATTGCTGTTCGTGGACATAATTCGGGTCTGGTACCCATTGGTTGTTTTGTGCATCCCATAACCATCCCGGGTGTTGTGAGGTTTCTTGTTGGATGGTTTGTTGTTGGGAAACTTGTTGCTGGACGACTGATTGCTGAGTAGCCTGCTGTTGCTGTCCAATAGCTGGAACTTGTTTTGCTTTAGCCCAAGCATACGGGTCTTGTTGAACAGGTGCTGCCATTGCTTGTTCGTCTTCTTCATCGTATTCTTCGAAAGTGAAAAAGAATGCCCCGACTCCAATAAGCACTGCAATTATGACTACCGCTATTATTGCATACAGCAACAAATTGCTACTTTCCGATTCAGACTTCGATGACAATTCAAACAGAGCATCATCTCCACGCTCATCTGCGAATATTTGCCCGTCCATTTCAAAAACAATCTCACGAGTATCTTTTGAACCTAACTGGCTGGCACTAATCTGCATACTCCAAGTACCGTCTGCAAGGACTCTTGTCGAATTAATCAATTGACCAGATTTAGAATCAAACCGTGCCTTAACCAGACTATTTGGCAGTCCCTGACCGGTGAAAATAGCGGGTTCAGAGTCGCTTATGATACCGGTTCCGTCACGAACGACCTCAAAGCTAACAGACCTTACAATGACATTTACTGTGCGTGATAATTCCCACAAGTCACTGCCGTCAGTAGCAATGAATTTCAATTGTGCTAGTGACCATTGTGAAATATCGTCAGAGCGTGTTGTCGGTGGATTGTATGTGGCTATTCCTTCTGATGAGATTGACACATAGTCATAATACAAATCATCGGTAATCACACTTGGGTCATCGTAAACATCGAACCTCAACAGACCACCCTCGGGGTCTGTAAAGTACTGGTTAAGGTCAAATGTCGCACCTGCACCACATCTATCAAGGCTCTTTGAATTAGCATCGCAATAGACTACAACGGTATTTGCCCACCCCGCCGGGTCGAAGGATGGGGGTGAGTTGTCCACTGAGTTGTCAATAGTAATGAAACGAGTTTCTTCTTCAGAATATGATTCTCCATCAAAAGATCGAACAACAATCTCATAGGCTGAATTGTGAGGTAGATTATTTGTTTTCCAGATTGTGTTTTGGTTCCACGAAGTGTTAAACTGGCCGTCCTGAATTAGATTTTGCGTTATCGTAATTGTATTGGCTGCTGAACCACTGTCGCGACCGTTTTTGTAGATGTCAATATCAACCCGGGTGATGATACCATCATTGTCCCAAACATAGCCTGATACTGCAGTAGACTCGCTACCCCTGATAACCTCGTTGTTGAGTGGTTTATCCAGAGCAATATTGGGTTGTGCATTTTCGTTAGTTATCTTCAATCGAAGAGTTACTACAACGCAAGTACTGTCGCTTGTATCATCTTTGCAAAAATCACTATCGGCAGCCCAAATCTTGAACGTGTAGTCACCTGAGGCGTAGGTTCGATAATTCCAATCATACTGCCAAGCAGATAATGTTTCACCAGGCGCTGGAGTTATGGCAAACTTTGAAGCAAATTGTGGACTTGACGCCTCAGTTATCTCAAACCAAATTTCTTTGATATCGTTGCCATTAACTCCGAAGTATGGGTCACTCGCAGTTCCACTGAATGATACTACAGAGCCCTTGGGCGAGTTTGGGTTGTGTTGCGAATCTTGTGCTGGTGTATTAACAACAACCGACGGCGCCTGCAGGTTTAATTTGTATTTCTTCACGGTTATTGGTGAGTAATCAAGGCCATCAAACGACCTTATTCTAAAGGTGACATCACCTTCGCCCTCTGGATGATTTGACATATCATATTCAAATGCCCAGGTACTGAATGGGTGTATTCCTTGAGCAATAACTCCGCCAGAATTTGAAGTATCTACTGCTGATAACCATTCCTGACTACCCGGTGGTTGAATCTGGACATCTTCAACATAGCCGAATTGATCTTGCTGCGCAATTATATCACTGGCATATGGTGGAGCTTCACCGTCCCAAGCAGTTCCCGAAAGTGCTACAATACGGGCAAATGAAGTCAGTTCCGGTTGCTCAACTGTTACACTAGGCGCCATATTTTGTAATGCTATTATGTCATCTACCGGGCCATTTAATGTGAAATCATATTCCATTGTTCCTTTGCCAAATTTAAATGCCTCAACACGATATTTTGGAATCTCTCGGCTGTTAATACAATCGCCATCATCGTCATCGGTTAGTGAATCACCATCATTGTCGTAACCATCAGAGCAAGTATTCTCATCAAGTGTTCTAACAATAGGAGGACCTCCAGAGGCGTTAGCAAGTTGCACTTGGACGTTATTCTCACCCACGACGTGGTTGTTGTTGCGATCAAGGTAGAAATTACTGGCAAGTGTAACCTCGTCGGTGTAGCCTTGTGCATTGGTTGTCAAAGTGTATAACGGAGTCCCTACTGCATCCTTTATGATAACGGTGGCACCCTCAACATCAATATTTGCTGCTTTGACCCTGAATTTAACCAATTCACCTTCTCTGACTTGATTTCCCCATGCGCTTTGCTGGTTCTTAACATGTATTTTACTAGAATCAAAGTTTTGCAGGCCAGCAAAAGATAATACTGTCGAGTTATTAACTAATTCTAGTGCCATAGGCATACCAGCAGGTGGCATGCTTGCCGTATTTGGTAACTTCAGACACTCATTTTGTACATCAGGGCATTCTGCACCGAGCCATTGAAGATTGATTGGATGTAATTCATTACCACCGGGGTCTGGTATGTTTTCAGACTGTATTGTTACCATCGACTCAGTAATATTGTAAACTTGCAATGCACCGACAAAGGTATTATTCGAGAAATATCCAATGGAACCAAATTTATTGCCATAGTTGTCATCGTGATGTGATATGTTTACCGCAAAACTTTCGGTTTGCATGTCATTATTTTGCACATTTACTATGCCACCTTTAATTCGCAATGCGTCACCGACATTGTTTTTGACCACATTGTTATACAATGTAGCAGAAGAACGGAAGATATGAATCGCCGGGCATTCGAACTCACCACCATACATTTTATCAGACCTACAAGTGCCAGAATTGTTCTCGATTACGTTGTTTTCCATATACAATCTAGACTCAGACGGCTGAATGCTTGGCCAACCGCCACCGTCTCGGTAATGGTATTCACCGTGAACCACTGCTTCCGCAGCGGTGTTAGAGATGCTATTACCGACTGCGGTTACCTCTGATGTTCCATAAATCCACAGACCATTATAGCCACCAATTGGCCCTATGATATTGTCATATAGTTCAACAGTTGATGAACGAATAGCAATTCCGGAGCCTTGCTCAGCACCCGATATTGTGTTTCTAGATGCTGATACTATTGCTTGATCAAATGCAGTTATGCCAGCGCTTTCTGCCGTAGTTATTGTATTATCATTAATGGTTAGGGTGTGTTTAATCAGGCCAGTTTGTTTAAACCCGTTTGTATTTACTGCAGCACAATTTACATCGATAGTGGAATTGATTATTTCTCCTGAGGATTGTTGGAAGAACACACCAAAGCCGTTGTCTGTTATACTCACACTGTCCAGTGAGATGTATGAGTTTTCGACGTTAATCATGTTTATTCCGCTGGGTGAATTTCCGCATGTCCCACCAGCATCTCCAGTGAATGTTGAACTTGAGATTCTAATCGGATCTGATATCCCAGCGCCAGCACCCAAAGCATCGATTGCATATGTATATCTTGCAGGTAAAGTATACCCATCAACACCCAAAGTAAAAGTTGAATCGGTAATTGTTGGATTCGCTAATTCAGTCAAAAAGATATTCGAAGAATTAACATTGGTGAAGACCAGTCCGTTAGCAGTTGTTTTTGGCCCATCAAATACTAGTGCAGCATATCTAACATTAGGATTATTACCAACAAAGTAGATGTATTCATAGCCAAAGGCATTCTCAAAGTTGACAAAATTGAATCCTGTTTTTGCCTCATCTATCGTGTTTCTTATCACAATGCCAGAACCGCATGCAGCATCCACGCTGCCGTAACAATCTCCGCGAACTTGATATTCAGTTTGTGACGGCAAACTCCATGCAAACGTCACAGCATTTGAAGCTGAGCCATCCGCCGGTGCACCACAGATTCTACCTGCAACGCAAATCGCCCCACGCACATCAATGTGCTTGCCATATGGAATATTTATCGTTGCACCGGCGTTAACGACTAATGAGGCACCGGGTGCGACAGTTATGTTGTCAGTTAATGTATGTGTTCCAGTCCAGGTTTCCTGACCATTGAGTAGTCCTTCAGTCGTTTGATTAATTACGGCTGCAGATGCAGTCGGAACAGATATCATGGATAGCATAACGGACATAAACATCAGAGCGACCATCGACAAGCTTTTTTTCTTTAAATTAGAAGACATTGCTACCCCTCTACAGTTCGCTATCCAATAGAAGAATATAATACTGCGGGAGCAGTGTTTTTTTTAATAATATCAAAGTGTGACAAAAGTATCAAAAATAGTTCAAAAAAATGACGAATTATTGGCAAATTGGTAAGCCTCTTACCTGCTCTAACCAACTGCCAGCATTCAATTCACCGTATCCAGTTTTGTCACTATGCAACTCTCCGCCGCCCGACGAACTAAGTCGTAGGGCTTCCTTCACCATATCGACACAAGATCCATCTGAATCGATAGCAGGTTTCACTCTTGGCTGATCTTCTAATATCAGCGCTAGCGCAGCAGTGACAAATACTGTGGCGTCAGATGTTCCACTACTTGAATACCAAGTGTCACCCCGTCCGGTTGACACAATCATATGTCCTGGCGCAATAACCTCCGGTTTCATGTTTGGGTGTTGCCTTTCTGTGCCATCTAGGGTAACTTGTGAACCGACAGAACTGTTTTCCCAAACAGTGCCGCCTTTAGTAGAAGCCCCAACTGATATTGCTCTGGCCACATTACTGGGCACTGAAACTTTCCCGTCATCATTCGGCCCGCCATCATTTCCCGCTGCAGCAACCACAAAGATGCCTCGATCAACTGCCTTTCTAGTTACCGAAACCGACGGCCCTTCACGCTGCATGCCATCAGTTTGGGAACCTCCCAGTGATAGAGAGATTATGTCAGCAAAAAATTCTTCAATACACCAATTGATTGCCTGGGCAACAACAGTTTCATCAGCAGTATTCTTGCCGGTCCCGTCATCACTCAATGCTGCGACAATACCTAAATCAATTCCCTTGGCCATACCAATTTGGTGTGATTGTGCGATTAGTAAACCTGCCATCAAGGTACCGTGAGCAGATGAGCCATAATCTACTGGCTTTGATGAATCGCCAATCATATCTTTGAAGGTCACTTGAATGCCATTAAACGCCGGGTTTGACAAATCTATACCGGTATCAACAATACAAACCCTTACCCCTTCGCCAGTTAATCCATCAAGCGAAGAATCAGAAAAACCGGCTTGGTCAGCAGCCCATTCTGATTTAGCTGGAGGGAGTTCAACTAGAAGGATGCCAGACTGCCAAATCCACAATAACAACACTGCAAATATCGCGAAAAATATCCCGTTGGTAATCAAAAAGGTCTTCCGTCTAACACGATTAATCGGCGTTGGCATGGCTGGTGCCCAGCCAGTGACATCCGCTCTCCAATCATCTTGAAAACCAACGGCAGATGGGTCAATAGCCGACAGTATCCTGTCATCATCCGGTTCAGGCAACAATTCAACGGAGTCCAAACTGCTCATCCATTCACCAAACGAAAGAATGGATGGCTAACATTTAATCTATTGTCTAAATTCAGAATCTTGACGAACTTCTATTGCGTGCAACCTTCAACCCACCATAGCCTACTAGTATTGTTAATGCAATAATTACAATCATAAACCAAGCCGAAGTTGGTTCCGCAGTATCCAATATGGTTTCCTCTTGGTAGTCGAATGGTTCGACAGACCCTTCAACAGACTCACTATCTTCGCCTATTATGTCAACATGTATCTTGAATCTGTTAAATTTCTTGGAAGATTCGTCAAGCGTAAACGTTGCATTGACGGTTTGGCCAGGCGCCACACTGATTGTTTTGTTACCAACTATCTTCAATATTTCATTACCCACATCGTTGGTTAAGTTAACAGAAACTAGAACATTGCTTGCCGCTTTGAACCCGCTATTGGTCACTGGAACGACCAACTGACCTGGTTGGCTTTCATAGACCTTGGTCAATTCTTGTGATAGTGTTTGATCAACACTCAAATCAATTCTTGCTGATTGTATGTCGAATTCTTCGGTTTCAAATGTTGAGCCATCCTCGCTGGTAATGGTAACTTGTGCCTGAATTCCCGAGGTAAATGATTCTGGAGCAAAAATGGTGAATTGCTGCGTTCGCTGATCATTCTTTGAGATAGTTAATGTGCTTGAGGTTGGAGTTATTTGCCAGCCTTCTGGTATATTATCGGCCAGTGAGAGATCATAGGTGTCATCACCATTACCAGTGTTGGTAATAGTTACCGAGAATGTCCCACTACCGCCAGGAACCACGCCTGTTTCTGTAATCGCATCGGTAATTTCAACACCATAGTATTGAGGAACCTTAATCCTGAAATCAGTTTGACTAGAGATTCCAGTTTCGCTTGTTACTTCCACCTTGATTAGGTGTCCGTTATCAAGACTCAGAGACTCAGTAACATTTGGTAGTATAATTCTCATCTGGACAGTTGCTTCATCGTTGACTGATGTATCACTTAGCGACTCGCCGATTCCAAGAGTTACTTCCGTGGTTGTTGTCCAGTTTGTTCCGTTGTAGAATTCAACAGTCCAAGCATCCGAATCAATAGCGTTACTTACCAATCCTCCGACTGTCAAGACATCACTGGTTTCTGTGCCGTTGTAGGTAACATTCAGATTCATTTCTATTGTCCGATATTCATCTTCGTCAACTGTTGGTGACATCATAGATACTTCGATGTATGATGCATTTCTAATTGATGACTCATCAATCGATATAGTTGAAGCTGAATTTAACGTTCTAGTGTAAGACATTGTAACATCGATAATTCCTTGCTCAACGGTGCCAAAGGAGTTGGCAGAGTATGCCATTTCTAATTCCTTCTCGTGCTGGATTGTGATAAATTCAGAAGACAACTCAAAGTCACCAACTGGCAGTAGTAGTTGAAGGTCGCCAGTGGAATCAAGTGTGTAATTCCATGCCGATTCCATACCAGTATCGATTGTTATCTCAACCGGTTCAGTTAGATACATATTACCACTACTTTCTGAACCAGCGTGGTGCTCAAACAAATCGATATCCTGCCAAACTGTATCTAAGTGTAGGTAACCTCCTGATGCCATCTCCATAGTCAACTCGCCGCCATCTTCAATGCCCGCATTGAGATGACCGACTGATATGCCACCAGTATTTTCATCTTGCACCAAACTCTCGACTACTACAATCCAGTCTCCAGGCTCAACACTTGCACTCCATGTCAATTCGCCATCTGCATAGGTTCCGGTAACCGATATTGGCGCTGAATCCCTAGTTGATTCTGGATGTAGCGTAATTAACGCTCCGGTAAGACTTGCTTCTGAATCTTGCATGACTGATGTAACCACCCCGCTCACATCGACGTTATTTGCTAATATTGAAAGGTCTTCAGAGATGGATTCCTTGTCAACAACAATTCCTTGAGTTTCATTAGTTAGATAGTAACCAGTGGTATAGCCTGTCTTTTCGACAGAAACATTGAACGTTGTCATAATTGGAACCATTTGGGACCAGACACCGAATTCGTCAGTGTTGACGTTATACGAAATCAAACCGTCAGTCGATTCAATTGTTACATTGGCGCCTTCGACAACTTCTATGACATCGGCTCGCTCATTCTCATTGAAATCCCAGTAGATCTTACCACCAATCAATACCTCAAGGTCTACCTCAACATCACCTAATTCCACATACTGGACATTGGTTGCATCAATGTTGTAAATTCCCTCTTCAATAGTCCAACGCTTGTCGCTGGTTTCCTTGAGAAGACTCAAACTCCAACTACCAGGCATTATCATGTCTGAAACATTTCCTGATTCATCACTTGCTGCCAGTGTCACATTACCATAACCATCATCGCTAGTTGCAAGTATTCTCGCATTGTCGACATAATCACCAGTCAGCTTTTCAATCATCGTCAGATTAATTGATACTGCTTCGACTAAACTGAATTGCTGATCAATACGAGTCGAGGCGTCGTCATCGATTGAAATAGGGTATCTTAGCGTGTAAGTGGTGTTTTCAACATCTCTTGGTGCAACGACAATCACCCAGTCTCCTGCTGGTATATATTCGCTAAAGTTGCCAACATCATCGGTAATGGCCGACAGCCATTGGTTGTTTGATTCATTGTATAACAGGAACTGTATATTCGAGAAATTATCCTCACCTGCTGTCATCCTACCAGTGAACAATCGCTCATCGCTCAGCTCGATGTGCAGAATTTTATTATCTTCAGAGAACATGCTGACAAATACCTCAGAACTTGTGTAAAACATGTTGAAATCTGTTGCATTTTCGTCACTTGCTTCGGTGTAAACAGTTTGGACTGTGTATGACCCCGGCATGATGCTCAAAGTGCTGATTCCGGACTCATCAAAATCAGTCTCATTCAATGTGTAGCTAATATTGTCATCAAATAAAGAAATGATCTCAACATCAGCAAACTTTGGTGAGCCGTCTGTACAATCACCCAGCTGCTCGCTAACTAAGCACACAGAAATTGTTATTGTTTCAGGTTCTAGGTCGGAAACCATCATTACGAAACTCGATTGAACAAAGTTAGTGACTTCCCAGTCTTCAACGACTTCGATGTTATACTCTGGATCTGCGCTACTAAAGTCATAAATTCCGTTTGCTAGATTAACGCTAAATTCTCCAGAATTCGTCACTTCGGCCTCCCACTCGACACCATTTTCGTCTACGGCAATTATCGAGGGCACTAAACCGTTGTAATTTTGCGCATTCCAACTCAAATTTGTAGCCTTCTGTGTTATCGTTCCAGAAACAGTAGTAAGACGATTTAGGTAGATGTCACCTAGTTCAACAATTTCTGCTTCATTTGGCTCAACAAACTGACCAACACCATATGTGTTAGCGGTTGTGGCTGCTCTCAAAATGTAGGTTGTGTCTCCCGGTAGAATGATTGAGAAGTTACCTTCCCCGTTTGTTGCTGTAGTGAAAATTCTATCACCAGAAACAAGTTGAACATCAAGGTTGATGGCTGGTGTTGTATTGGCAAGAATATCATCTTGCGTCCAGTCCTCATTAAACTCATTTGCATATGCCAATAGAGTACCAGATATTGTCGAGGCTGGTGAGTATTCTACATTTAGGGCGAGATCCGTATCTTCGACGGTAAAGGTAGAGTAAAGGTAGTAATCTGAGGCATCAACTTGCTCAACAGTGTATTCTCCGACTGCCAGTTCCATAGCAATTATTCCATTGCTATCTGATTCAAGAATTTCTGACAATCCGAAGCTATCTGTTAAACTGAAGTTTTGATTATCGACCGTAACCAACGCATTGCCATCACCATCGAGGGGCGAAACTAGGGTTATTGTTACATCAAACGTATCCGGGATCACGCTTAGTGGCTCGAAAACTTCGGTTTCATCGCTAACTGATAGGGCACCAGATAATTCGTAGAACCCATCACCGTCGATATCTATTCGGTATTCATATTCACCGGTGGAAATTGGTCCGTATCTGTAGCCTCCTGTTTCATTTGTCGTGACGGTTATAATTGAAGCATTATCATTCAGTGTATCAACAATCTCGAATGAGGTGTTTGCTAATATGCCACCAGAAGCATTTGTCAAATTACCGCTAACAAGGGATCCGGGCATGCTCAATACTAGTCCAAATTCTGGGTTTATTCCTACAGTTACAGTTTCCGGAAGTAATACTTCCCGTCCATTATCGAGGCTGGCAAAGGCTTCATATTCGCCTGGCACTATACCAGTTTGGTAGAAAGACCCCGGGCTAACCATCTCTCCTGAAAATTGGCCTGAGCCAACAAATCTTCCGGTTCCTTCAAATGTTCCAGTTCCTTCGAATAATCCGATTCCTTCGAAAGATGAACCTTGATGCTCTTGCACCAAGACGGTGTCGCCAACAGAGGTAAATCTGCCATTAGCCTCGACCTCTCCATCAATCATGTATATCGGCAAGTCACCGGTAGTATCTTTGAGACATACAGTTTGATTTACCGGCATTGTAACATTTGCTGGATTTTCTTCACTAACATTACAAGGTACATCGAAGTCGTCAGCCAAATCAATCCATGATGCCTTAATGTCACCAGTTCCATTCCAAGTTCCATTTGCCACATATGTTCTACCGTCACCGATGGTTCTGGTGAATGTCCCATAGAAGTCCAGTACCGATGCTAGTCCCTCACTATCGAAGGTGCCATTCTCAGCAAAGGTTGCCTGTCCGGTTCCTTGTATGATTCTGGTTTCATCAGTTTCGAAAGAGCCGTTGGTTGTTACCAGGACAACATCGCCAGACGTGTCATGAATATTCCTCAAAACTAATTTTGTGTCAACAATTGGTTCACCGGCAAATTGTTCGTCACCAAACCATGTTAACTGTCCTGATATGCCACTACTCTCAACCTCTATGTTCATTCTTCCATCGAACGATGCGGTTCTGTTAGCCTGCTCTCCAGTTACATTGTAGTGAGTCTCTCCCAGCCAAGTCATGTTAGCAACATTACCTAGTATTGCAGTAATGGCGTTTATTTGTCGATCTTCATTTTCCTCTGTTAGTAAATCATTTATTCCCTGAGCGAAACTTCCGTCGTTGATTGTCGCTTTAGCAGGTTCTGCATCAAAGGTTCCAACGAAGGCAGAGACTCTGATTTTACCAGCTGGTGCCAAAAACGACCATTCCCCGTTTTCGTCAGCATCAGTAAACCCTATTGGAATCCAATATGTGTCTTCATCTGCATCAACAGCATCTTCGCCTGAGAATGCATCTCTTTCAATCAACAGCCTAACTCCGGGTAACGGAGCACCATTATCGCTCATAGTTACTGTTCCGGATACTTCGGCTCCTGAATAATACTTCATTACCTTGACCAACGAGTTCGC
This sequence comes from Euryarchaeota archaeon UBA128, assembly GCA_002496955.1. Classification (GTDB taxonomy): domain Archaea; phylum Thermoplasmatota; class Poseidoniia; order Poseidoniales; family Poseidoniaceae; genus MGIIa-L1. The sequence goes on from DALZ01000064.1 coordinate 17,571, forward strand.
CGATGCAAGGGAGAAATTGTTGTCTTCATCATACCAGTTGGCGATAACAAAGTGATTCATCATGGCACCTGGTAGAGGAACTGCCTGTTGCATTATTGAACCTGGGCTGCCTGATTGGCCGAAATGCTGTGCAGGTTGAGGGTTAGAGAATGCAGTGTTTACACCTAACGAAGAGGCCCCATATCCAACATAGGTTCTGGCCAGCATCGTTTCAAAGAACTCTGGGGTGTGGTCAACTCTGACATCTTGAACTTGCAACGGATCGATATCTATGCCAGCCTGTTGGTCTAGGAAGTCATTGGTCATAGACTCATCCACTTCTTCTCGGGTCATCTCAAAGTTCCTATCACCTCTCGAGGTTTCATAGACCTCATCCATAAAAGTCCCAATGTCTTGACCACTTAGTATGGTCGGTGCACCGAAAATACCCATTGGCTGTCCACCGTTGTAGTTGTAATCTGCAGTGTATCTACCGGCTCTTGGATATAGTCTATTGTCGATGGCAAAATATCTAATTTCGTGGTCTCGTGAAATAGTATCGCCAGGAAGTCCGTTGTAATCTTGGACTTTGTAATAACCTTCCATGCCGATAAGAGAATCATAGAAATCAACAATCTCAGACGTGGTCATGATATCATTTAGTAACTGAACAGTCATGGCCAACCTTGTGTTGTGTCGATGTATGTGGGTTGATACTGAGTCAAATTCGTCCCTTAGGTCATTGGTGTAAAAATAATCACCAAATATGTAGTGGGTTGTCTCATAACGTGTTTCCTGCCCGGAACGAACATTGTTGTTGAATGTCTCATTAGCATCATCATAGTCAGACCAGTCTCCATCAACACAGGATTCTGAAATTTCAGGGTCACAGATTACACGCTGACCATCTTGATACAGTCGGTAGTATAGTGTGCTTGTGTCCGCAATGCCATCAACTCTGTGGTGACCTGTAGCCATGACATTGTTGCTGTTCTCTTGCACCTGAGATGCTTCATTCGTTTGTATTACCGTGAACGAATAGTCGTCGATATATTGCTTCATTTTATCAAAATCTTGGCTTTCTTGTATTGTAACAAACAGTTCAAACTGCTCTTGAGAAACAATTTCATTGGCAACTCTGTTACTAAATCCTGATGTTAACTCGTAGTCACCAGTATTGATTTGATTATATCGTAAATCTCCAGTGGCTAACTGCCAAATAAACATTGAAATCAAATCGGTTTGCGAACGGGCCAATAGCATGTTACCTGTGGCTGGGATTCCTGACTGGAAGTTATCGGAAACTGATGGGTGTTCACCGGTGTCTAGTGCTTGGAATCCATAATCCCACCACGATACGAATGCTGGTCGTTCGGAAAATGGCATCTGAGCATCTTGCTCGGTCATCCATTCATATGCGCTGTTCCAGCCTTGGTCGTTGAATCCGGAACCAAACGAACCTAGATACCAATTTCCTGAGTATGCACTGCTGTCAAGAATCGAAAAACCGGCCAATTCCCATCTAAGAGCATCTGGGATAAGGTTGAATATATCCTCATCAAGGTCGTCCTCAGACGGATCTGAGCCAGGAATTGCTGAATCTAATCCATAAGTGAACTGCTGACCGCCCAATAGCACAATTATCAGGAGGATGGCAGAAAATGAGGGCGTTTTCCAAACTGCTCTTCTAGCACCAGCAATCCTGTCGGCGGGTGTTCTGATCCCAAACTTCTTCCACGTTCGAACTAGCCCTGACCAGTTAGCTTTGTCCCAAAGTGCTACGATTCCCCAAGCACCAAGGACTGCAACTGCTGGTGTAGCATTAAACATGAACCTAGCCGCAGTCCATGACATGTAACTGGCAGTGAAAATCCAAATTCCGAAGAACAGATGAGATTGGCTTTTGTTTCTGAATGTAGAATACATCGAATAGAATCCCATTGCAAGGGCGAGTACTAGAACAATTGGTCCCAACTGGGCAAATAACTGACCTCTATCCGGTGCGTTTGCTTCAGCAACGGTACCAAAAATCTTGGTCTTGGTGAAATAACCGCTGCCGGTGAACAGAACATCCCAAGCGTTGCTTAATTCGAGTTGTTTCAAAACAAATAGCACTGTGAAGAATACCAGCGCGGCGGCAAATAGTGTCCCCAAGACTAGCAACCAAGGTTTGTCTCGGAATCCAGTTGTCACGTATGAGATAGCCAAGGTAAATCCAAGCACGAAAATAAATGGCTGCAATCCAGTTCCATCGAGTATTAGCGCCATTTGCGGATGTCCATAGAAAGGTATAGCCATAATCAAATTAGCAAACAGCATTGCTAAAAATAAAGCATTCAGTGTTGTTGAATCTTTACGTCTAAACATATTAAGCGCTACTTGGGCAAAATATGCGATGAAGAGAATGCTAGGCCCGACTACGAAACCTTTCCATGCCAGCGAGGTCACGCCGAATGAAACACCAGCAAGGACTGCAAAAGCCATTGCGCTTCGCTTTTCTTTAGCAACTACAGAGAATGAACTCAATATAGCACCAATTCGGGGTGATGAGGTTTTAGTCAGCCTTTCGTTACCAGAGTATTGGATTGCCTTGAACCAAAACATGAATCCCATCGATATGAACAGCATAACAAAAGCATCGTGGTCAGCTAGTGCCCAAGTTGAATGTGACACGTGGGCAGGCATGAAGGCGATTAGCCAGGCGGCGACAACTCCCGCTGACTTGCCAAAATTATCCTTAGCAATAGTTGCTATAGGGAAGACAGTAAGGGCGCCATACACAGCAGGCAGGCCCAATATTGCGTACCATACAGCATCGTCGCCAAGCATGGGCTCTAGAAGCATCGATGTTATTGCGATTGACCAAGTGAACAACGGTGGACGAGGATTGATACCACCCAGAGGGTAAGACCTGTCGGCATCAAATATCAAGTGCGCATTGTTAGCCAAAATGTAGTCCACTACCCGCTTCATGTACCATGGGTCAGAACCCCCTGTCATGTCCCAATCTCCGGTACCAAACGAATTCATTGAGGGTACGAAATACCACTGAACTCTGATAATCAGCCCGAAGAAAAATGCTGCCCCAATCATCATACTTGACCAGTGAGCATTCCAAAATTTCCTTGCACCGCTGAACTCGTGATCATCAAGATTAGACCAACCGCCGTAGGTTTCGTGTGTTGAAATCATATATATTCCAACGCAAATGAAGAATGTTATACCTAACCAGATTAGTGCTCCCCAAGTGCCTTCCAGCTGCTCGGATTCCCAAATGCCGGCCTCATACCACGATGATACAAGGTATAACAGCCACATAGAGCCGATGAACATAGAGCGTGTATACCATCGCTCTGCAGCCATACCAGCAACAATCATAGCAACAATTCCAGTGAAAAATGCACCATAGAAGCCAAAGTGTCCGTGATAACCTTCCACGCTGGTTACCCCGAGTTTGTCGGCCATGGAGACAGAATCAAAGTGAGCTAGACTGCCTATGTGCGCTAAAATCCATACTAGTGTGGCTATTTGCAAAGGCAGGGTAGCAGTATTGTAGCCGCCGTCATGTTGGGAAATTTTACCAAACCATCCGTCTTCACTGGCAGGATTGATTATTCCTCTAGCGACTACTCCAACAAGTAGACCAAGAGCAGCAAATATGGTTAACCAACTAAAGAAGACATAGCCTAGTGCTTGCCTCTGAAGATTTAGCGTGTCAAGCAAGGTATCGTCTGGCATGGTGTAGATTGTGTCGAGTTCGTTGTTGTAGGAGCCAGCGGCAATCATACCCACGTTAATTCCGATTACACCAAATGTAAGGATGGTTGCGATTTCATGTCTGCCACGTGAATCAAAGAAATAAACACCAAAAGCTACTACCAGAAATTGTAGCGCCGTGAATGGACCGTAGTCTGTAAGGTGAACTATCGCTTGATGGCCGATCATTACAGCACCAAGCGTTGCAAGGGACAGTGCGGAGGAAGAGAGAGAAACCACACCATTTTCCTTGAGAACTCTTGGAGTTACACCCAAGGCTGCACCTATTGCTACGATGATTAACGGTGCTAGGTTGTTCGCAGTTATGTCGAAGTCTATGCCTCCGACTGATATTGCAGCGATTGCCAGCAAGACTGCTAGGGGGGCGATTAGCCATCCCAACACAGGCGCTGGAGAGTTTCGCTGTGTCAATGTTTTCTCTTCCATTTTTATTCCCTCGTCGGTATTTCGCTTCAGCCTCAAGGCTGGAGCAGGTTGGCCACTCTAGGTCCTCTTTTAATTGTGACGCATGCAGATACTTATGATATTCTCGCAGTAAGCGTTTTAGACCTATATTTCACGGTATAAAATTACAACGCTTTTCCACCGATGTCTCGACGATAAAATCCCCCATCTAAATCTATTGATTCAATTAGTTCATACGCAAGAGTTGCGGCTTCCCCTAAATTCAAGGCCATGGCGCTACACGACAACACCCTGCCACCGCTAGACAAAAATTTACTATCCCGACTAGCAACGCCGGCAAAATTAATCCAACTCTTACCTACCCCTACTTCTTTCAAAGAATTTTCAATACCAACGATTTCCCGACCCTTGATTGGATTGCTTGGATAACCCTCAGATGCCAAGACAATTGTCAAGGCATGAGCATCTAAGAACTCGACATCTAGTTCTGAAAGCCGATCTTCTGATGCATGATACAACAATTCAAACAAATCAGATTTAATCAACGGCAGGGTAATTTGGCATTCGGGATCGCCAAATCTTACGTTAAATTCAACAACATTTGGCTCGCCGGCATCGGTAATCATTAGCCCGACATACAACACACCACGGTACGGCACAGGAGATTTCGACAAATAATCGAACATCGGTTTAACTATTTTTTTGACAACTGTTTCATGTACCGATTCAGTCACTACAGGCGCCGGACAATAAGCCCCCATACCGCCAGTATTAGGGCCGAGGTCAGAGTCATACGCCCGTTTATGATCTTGACTAGCCGGCAAACAGACAAAGTCTGAGCCATCCATAACTACCAACATACTGGCTTCTTCTCCCGGCAAAAATTCTTCGAGCAAAACCGAACCGTCGGTTTTTATTGCGTCGGTGATGAATTGCTTAGCATCCTCATAATTTGAAGTGACAACTACACCCTTACCTCCAGCTAATACATCCCGCTTAATGACCCACGGGTTATGTGAATATGCGTCCATTGCAGCATCTATGTTGGTGCTGTTATCCAAAATCGTGAAATCAGCCGTAGGCACGCCAACCTTTTCCATAATTTGTTTTGCATGCAACTTTGAACCTTCCAAATTCGCCAATTCGCCAACCGGACCGAAGCATTGGATTCCATTCTTTATCAAATCATCAGCAAGGAATGCGCACAGGGGTGCCTCTGGTCCAACGACTACCAAATCGATGTCGTTGTTTTGACAAAATTTGACGATTTTATCGTTATCTTCACCAATTGTTATGTTATTTGCCACCATTGATGTTCCCGCATTCCCCGGGCTGCAATATATCTTGTCAACTAGCGGTGAACTGTGCATACCAAGGCACAGAGCATGCTCACGACCACCACTACCGATAACCAAAACCTGTCGGCCCATGAATCTGTGTTAGTGGACTAGATTGATAATATATTTTGCCAAAATTATAATTTTGCTCAGTCAAATGTTAAATGCCTTCCAGTAAAGGGACTGATATGCAAACCGTCAACGATGTGGCGTTGGATATGGGTATAATCTCTCTGAGTCTGATGACTTTGTGGTTGTACTTGCCCGGATTTTTGGCCAATACATTCGCTATGATGTGGGGTAAATGGCTACCGAAAACAGGCTATGGCCCGTGGCCAATTGATGGAGGGAAAAATTGGCGTGATGGCAACCGATTGCTTGGTGACGGAAAAACCTGGAATGGATTAATTGGAGGTTCACTGACTTCTGGACTACTGTGTTTGCTTATCGTGACAATGATGGGAGAAGTACCCGACAGCGATAGTGTCAAATCGACAATTTTTGCCCACCCGTTGACAGGTTATGAAGGATCATGGTTTGACCTTGGTTCAAACGGTTTCTCCGCCTTCATTTTAGGGACATTTCTTGGTTTTGCTTGCCTTGTCGGTGACAGCACAGGGTCGTTTTTCAAACGCCGTCGAGGATTAAAGCGCGAGGGGGATGTATCATCTAAAGCTCCGCTACTTGACACCCTACCTTTTGCCATCATGGTATTCCTGTGGGGCCAATTATTTCTCGGCGATGCTTTACTTTCGCAGGAAAGACTAATCGTACCGATGATAATCATGATTATCATAACCCCGCTACTCCACCGCTCGTTTAATCTGATTGGATACTACATCGGCTGGAAAGATGTACCGTATTAATCAGCGATGTTCAGTGGTGCAGGGGCAAAGGTTTCTTACCTAATCTACAGAACCTACCATCATGCGTGGCAAATCCACTATACTGGCACTAATGATGATAACTATTGTTTCGGCACCGCTTGTTTATGCTGAACCACATGATGATGGCTCAACTCAAACCATCACCGGCACAGAAACATGGTCCAGTGACTCACTGCTCGACGGTGATTTGATAATAGCAAACAATGGAATTCTTACCATAGACAGTTCAATAGATGTCGGAACTGGCAGTTCGATCACAGTTGAAGAAGGCGGTAGTCTAATCCTTAACGGTGCATTGAATTCTGCTGAACCAGTAAATCGCTTGTTCATGGAGGTATTCAACACCACTGTGCTAGAACCGTATTTCCAAGGGTTGATTGATTCTGGAACCCTGCGAGTAAATTTTGCTTCTGAGTATTTCACCAACATGGAAGTCTATGTCAAAACTAACGATGTCAGTCAATCCTGGACAGGCGAAGATTACCTAGATTTTAATGTCCAATTCAATGATGCTCCTGCACTCGTTGAATTTAGTGGATTCCTCCAGTATCAAGTGTTAGTTGAATCAATTCAAGCATTCGATAGCAATGGTGCAATCTACACACTAGGTGCTGATGAATGGAATCATAACAATGGTGTGCTTGTCCTAGAAGAAACCAATGCTAAATTTTCTGTATCAATAAATGGGGAATTTACGGCTAGCGGCGCAACCATGACTGGTGCTGAAATAATGTGCTCAGGTGAATGTCACCTAGACAATTCAACTCTTTCCTGGAGTGCTCCAATCAATGTTCAATCGAGCGGCGCATTAACAGCCGAAACAAGTAACATCAACGGTAGCAGAACATATGAAGATATAATAGTCCATGATTCTGGAGAGATAACATATGACGTCAGCACAATGACTGGTACCGGTGGTCCAACTGACATGTGGATAAGATTGCTATCCCAGAGAATAATCGAAACCAATCTAAAAGACGCTCCCGCAAGCGTTCACTTCCAAGGAATTGGATATCAGGCTAATAGTGGAGATTTCATACTTGATGAAAATGGCGCGATTAATCTCGATGGATACAATAATCCTGAGACAAGTAAGTACATCAGAATGACAGAATGGGTTGACGGAAATGGTGACTTTCACGAGGAAGATGGTAGTGTAATAATAACACTAAATGGCGGTAACTCAGTCTGGAATAGCAACTATTCCATTACCATTGAACCAGCCCCAAAGATGCCGTCATACACTGCAAACATCGCCTTGCCATATGTTGTTATCGATAGTATTGTTCCCGAAGATACACAAGGAACAGTTGACAAAGGTTTGGGCGTAATGCTTACTGTTTCTAACACTGGAGATGCGGATGTTGCAACCAATATCAAATGCTATGAAGGCAATGACGAAGCTGACGTAGCAACTATGTTCGTTAGCCTAACAATTGGCCAAACTAAAGAGGTACCCGCAGTTTGGTATGCTAATTCATCAGGCGCTAAATCTCTTAATTGTCGAATCACTGTGCCCAATTTCTTCAATACCCTTGCTGAGGATGTAACCTCTGTTACCGGAACCGATTCTGAGTTAGTCAATTTCAAAGAAGCAGAGGATCTTGAGGACATACCGATAATTCTCTATGCAGCAATTGTTATTGTAATCATATTGGGAACTGTCATCTTCTCACGCGCTTCTGCCAAAAAACTGGCCAAACAACAATCTGTTGACGGCCAAGGTCAAAGCAAGGACTATGATGACGATGGAATTGATGATATGATTGAGTCAATGGATGAGAATATCGATTCCGATGATGGGCACGAATAATACGAACAGATTGTCTTAGTTTT
>DALZ01000106.1 GCA_002496955.1 Euryarchaeota archaeon UBA128
AAGATGATTACTAGAATTTTCATCTTCATAATATGGCCGATTAGTTACTGTTATTCATTTTTTACGATTTATTGCCCGTTTGGCAGCATCTGCTATGTAAGGTGCAGAAATCTGCATAATCTCCAGCATTTCATCTGCTTGCCCAGATTCACCAAATTTATCTTGCACTCCGACTATCTCTAGTGGCGTTGGGTTATTCGATGATAGATATTCAGCAGTTGCGCCGCCTAGCCCACCGATTACGCTGTGATCCTCAGCGGTAACTAAAGCCCCACAAGTTGCTACCAGTTCATCGATAAGTGTGGTATCAAGCGGTTTTATGGTATGCATGTCAACCACACTGGCATTGATACCCTCTGCTTTGAGTTGCTCAGCGGCCTTCATGGCTTCTGAGACCATCACTCCACACGCAATTATGGCAATGTCATTACCTTCAATCAACTTTACTCCTTTGCCGATTTGAATCATTTCTTCTCTACCGTCGTAAAAGACTGGTGTTTTGTTACGTGCAGTACGAGTATACGAAGGGGAATTTATTTTTATTAATTGGTTTGTCAATACTCTCGTGCTTACATCATCACATGGATGTAAAACTACAACATTTGGTAGTGTTCTAAATATCGCTAAATCTTCGATTGACTGCGCTGAGGAACCGTCCGTTCCAGTGTGTGTTCCTCCGTGACTGCCGCACAGGTGAACTGCAAGATTGGGTCTGGCAACTCCATTGCGCATTTGTTCAAATGCTCGCTCAGTAAATATCGCAAATGTGCTTGCAAACGGTATATATCCTGATGCAGCAAGTCCAGCAGCGGTCAGCAGCATGTTTTGCTCACCAATTCCGCAGGAAATAGTCCGATGGGGGTACTCTTTTCTGAAATGAAGTGATTTTGTCGATTTGCCCAGATCGGCTTCAAGGACAACCACGCGCTCATTGTTTGCCATGTCCAGCAATGCCTGTCCATAGCCATCCCTAGTTGCTGCCATTCTACTCATACAATCACCTCGCCCAACTCACGCATTGCGATGTCAAACTGTTCTTGATTCGGTGCTGCACCGTGGAATGATGGGTTATCTTCCATGTATGAAACACCTTTACCTTTTACAGTGTGCGCGATTAAAATTGTGGGGTTGTCGTTATTACTTACCAGATAATCCAGCCCTTCAACAATTTCATTCATGTCATGTCCATTTATTTCTTTCACATCCCAACCAAACGATTTCCATTTAGCCGGAATGTCGAACATACGCATTTGTTCCACACAAAAATCATCATTTTGTATTCGATTGCGATCGAGAATAACTTTCAGGTTTCCTAACTCATGATGTTTTGCAGCCATTGCCGCCTCCCAAACACTGCCTTCTTGTATCTCACCATCGCCAAGCATAACAAACACACTGCGTTTGCTGTTTGACAGACGGGCTGCCACTGCGCACCCCACACCAAATGATAATCCCATTCCCAGCGACCCTGCAGAAAAGTCGACTCCTGGGCACCACTTCATGTCTACATGTCCTTGGCATACCCCCCCTAGTACCCGGTAAGATTCTAAGTCATCGTGAGAAATGAACCCCATTTCTGCTAAAATAGCATACATCCCTGGTGATGCATGGCCTTTGGATAAAATAAATCTGTCACGGTCATGCCAGTCTGGATTTTTAGGGTCTACTCGCAGATAGTTTGCATAAAGAGCACTCATCAAATCTATTTCAGACAGTGAACCACCTGGATGGCCTGCTTGTGCTCGGTAAACCATTTTGATAATTTCAATACGACAATTTCTTGCCAATTCCTCAAGTTCTGAAATAGCCATTGACATAATACGACCGGATGTATGTCAATGAAGGCAACCTTTGATGGTTTTGTTTAGATAACAGTCTTTATCGTGCCGTTCTAAACATTATTAGGACCTTTTTCAATATGTCAATTAGCACTGCAATAAAGTCGCTGATTAAATTACTATTTTTTGGTAATGTGCGGGTTGCCAACCATAAAAATACAAGCACAAACCAACCAAAGAAGAGCAACGATAGGAAATTATTCAAAACTCCAGTTTTGAAAATCTCAGTCAAATCAATATTCAGAACGATAAGCAACGCAACTAAGACCCCAAGGATTGATTCCCCAGCAATGAAACCTGCCCCGATCAAAACGCCTCTATTTTCGACATCCTCTGCTGCTTTAACTGCATCTTTTGACGGCTTATCCCGCAACTCCCCGTCAACCCTTAGATGAGCACTTCTAAACGCGAAATAAGACATTATGCCGCCAAGCATGATTGGAACAGAAAGTCCGAGTGGCAAATATATTCCAATAGCTACACTCATAACCGGCATTTTCAACCATATTAGCACGACAGCAATAACAATTCCTAAAATAATCATTTGCACATTGACATCGCCGACAAATGCACCCCGGACAATATCACCGATTAACTCGGCTTGCGGAGCTAACAAAGCATTATCACAACTCCTAATGTTCTCACTTCCCGCTAAGATGGCCTGTTCTATTTGACGTTCACACGCCTCCTCAGTTATCCCAAACGCATTGTGAAGTAACTTCAATGTTGGTCCTATTACTAAGGCCCCGGTAATCACACCAATTATCTCAGCCGTTTGTTGAATTCTTGGTGTTGCACCAACCATATGTCCAGTTTTGAGGTCTTGCATCACGTCCCCAGCGATTGCAGCCGAGGACGCTACAATTGATGCGATTAGCATGGTAGCCAGCATCAAAGTTGGAGTAGATAGACCCAACATTAGGTCGCCAATTATCCAAACTAATGCAACTGTAAACAACAAGGTTGCGATAGTCATTCCAGAAACTGGAGAGTTTGAGGAACCAACTACTCCAGCTATGTAGCCTGCTACTGCAGCAAAGAAAAATGCAGTCACTGCAAGAAACGCTGCACCTGCTAGTGATAAAATTAGGGATCCAGTTTTCCACCAATAAAATAAGAATGTTATAGCAACAATAACCGTACAGAATACAAAGACAAATTTCATTGGCAGGTCAATTTCAGTCCGCAATAAATTCTCGTCATCAAGCGAATTGGTTTTCAGCGCTTTAGAAATACCCGTAATTATGCTTTTTCTCATGGACCAAAGCGTGTAGAGGCCACCAACAACTATGGCGCCAACACCGACAAATCTGATTTGGTTTTTCCAGATGTAGGTGAACTGTTCAACATTGGATTCACCGGGACCCCATCCATTTATCAGACCATATATTGGAACTAGAATCATAAATCCAAACATGCCTCCCAAGAAAATAAAAGATGCAATCCGAATTCCTACTATGAACCCAACTGACAACAATGCTACTGATAGATCCATGCCGGCGTAAATTTTGGTGCCTAGGAAATTTGCTGCTCCCTCAACCTTGTGATGCGTTGCTTGAAACCCTTTTACCATTAGGCCGTAAATGGCGCCAATACCCAAAGCGTATACAATCGCTTGAGAACCCTCTCCACCTTCTTCTCCAGCCACCAATACCTCACGACACGCCACTCCCTCAGGGTATGGTAAAGCCTCTTCGACAATGAATAATCTACGTAGTGCAATAGTAAACATCGTACCCATGAGCCCACCAAGCAGTGCGATAATCGTGGTTTCAAGTAACTTAATATCATCCCACAAGTTAGGAATAACCAACAATGCTGGAACGGTGAAAATAACTCCAGCCGCTAGGGACTCGCCAGCACTCGCCATGGTTTGGACAGCATTGTTCTCAAGAATTGTGACATTTTTAAATAGTGACCGCAAGATAATCATCGACATAACCGCAGCAGGAATGCTTGCTGATACGGTCATACCTGCGTAAAGCCCCAGGTATGCATTTGCGGCAGTCATCAATATGCCCAATAGTATTCCAACAACAATTACCCTGACGGTCAGTTCGAGCGGTGATTCGCTGGCTGGAATATACGGCTCGCCATGCTCTGCCATAGTTCATCCAATCAATTCTAATTGTTGAAAACATCGCAAAAATTCTTTTGGGAATACCACCACCACAATCATAAATCGATTAGGCATCGTTAGTCTACCGGTCGTTCCACATGGATGATAATTGGCATCAATTAAGTTCTGTAGATGTTATGGTAGATTTAGATGTCAATGACTCTGGATTATCTGATCATGAGGTAGTCAGCAGGCGGGAAAAATACGGCGAAAATAAACTTGCTGAGCCAGAGCGCGTGCCTGGATGGAAAAGGTTCCTATCACAGTATAATGATCCGTTAAATTATTTGCTGATTGGTGCTGCAATCGTGGCTCTATTAATTCATCCAGATGAGCCTGGTGATGCAATATTTATCTTCATGGTGTTGACCGCAAACGCATATTTTGGATATTGGCAGGAGGGTCAAGCCGAACAAGCAATGGAATCTCTGAAGCAGATGTCAGTCTCTCAATGCGTTGTTGTGCGCAATGACATTGATGTTGAAATTGCAACCTCTAAGCTAGTCCCGGGAGACATTGTCAATTTGTATGAAGGTTTGAACGTACCTGCAGACATAAGAGTCCTCGAATCCTATCAATGTAGGATTGACGAATCTGCACTAACTGGTGAATCGTTAACAATAGAGAAAACCTCTCAATCCTTGCCCCAGGACACACTACTTGCTGACAGAAAAAATATGGCATTTATGGGTACTTGTGTCGCTTCCGGGAGGGCAGTTGGTGTTGTTGTGTCGACAGGTATGCGCACGCAACTCGGAAAAATTGCCAGTGATATTGCTAGTTCTGATACTCCGAAAACGCCCCTAGAATTGAAATTAGAATCATTGGGTAAATTTCTTGGGTTCATTGCACTGATTGTTGCTGTGCTCTTAGTTTCCATTGAAATGATTATTGCTTATGGAAATCCAGACATTGATATCTGGGAGGCTGCAGTCGACCAGTTTATTATAGCAATCGCAATATTTGTCGCTATTGTTCCAGAAGGTCTACCGATAATATTAGTAATAACTCTAGCGTTAGGTATGCGAAATATGGCTCGACATAAGGCGATAATTCGAAGGATGAAGGCTGTTGAAACCCTTGGCTCAACAACAGTGATTTGTTCAGACAAAACCGGAACACTCACTAAAAATCAGATGACTGCCCGTCAGATTTCAACAACCGAGGGAACGTTCCAGATAACCGGTGAGGGTTTCAAACCAAAAGGAGAGATATTATTTGAGGGTCAACATTTGGGTGATGACGATTTGTCGAGACATCAAAATGATCTGGGTTTTAGACTTGCCGCAGCGTGCTTGAGTTTGTGTCACAATTCTCAAATTAGTAAGATTGACGGTAAGTGGGAGGCACTTGGCGACCCAACAGATTCAGCCTGTGCGGTCGCAGGTTGGAAGATTAATGGTGACGTACAAAAATTCGCTCAACGTCATAGTCGTCTCCACGAATTCTTCTTTGATACAAAACGGAAAAGAATGTCTGTCGTTCATGAGTATGAGGGAGATAGGTGGGTGTTTTCCAAAGGTGGGGCAGGCGGGTACATCGATTTGGTTGAGTGGAAAGTCTCAGGGGACGAAATCGTTCCAATTGAGCCGGAAGATTTTGACAAAGCTGAAGCAGCTAACAAAGATATGGCAGGTAAAGCAATGCGTGTATTAGCATTGTGTGCCCGACAGTTAGACGATGACGAAGATTTATATGACATGGAAAAAATAGAATCAGGATTAATATTCCTTGGTTTGATAGGTATAATGGACCCACCAAGGCCTGAGGTCAAGGATGCAATTGAAATATGTCAAAATGCAGGTATTAAAGTTAAAATGATTACTGGTGATCAACAGTTCACTGCTTCTGCAATAGGTAAAGAATTAGGCATAACGGACGGCGGTATACCAGCAGTTAACGGAGGCGCAATATCCAAATTTTCTGACGCTGAAATGGATGAAGCTGCGACTAATTCAACAATATTCTCAAGAGTGACACCTGACCAAAAAATGCGCATAGTTAGTTCGCTTCAAAATCAAGGTGAAATCGTTGCAATGACGGGCGACGGTGTAAATGACGCACCGGCATTATCGAGAGCCAATATAGGTATAGCAATGGGAATTTCGGGTACTGATGTCGCCAAAGATGCTGCTGATATGGTGTTGCAGGATGACAATTTTGCAAATATTGTTAACGCTGTGGAGGAGGGCAGGAAAATATACCAAAACATACGCAATTTCGTGCGTTATCAAGTTTCCACAAATGTTGCCGCAGTTTCTCTTATTGTTATATCGACCTTAATATTTGGTTGGAACTTACCACTCACTGCGACTCAAATCTTGGTAATTAATATCTTGATGGATGGGCCACCTGCCGTTGCTCTTGGTGTCGAGAAAAAGCACGGTAATGTCATGAACAGACCGCCTCGTCCGGTAGACGAGGGTCTTCCCAATAAAAACGACATATGGCTCATATTCTACCTTGGCGCTGTGATGGTAGCTGGAACCTTACTGGTGTTCTTCCTTGCTGGTGGAGGGTTGGAAACCTGTGCTGGATTGCCATTGTCGGATGGATCAAATCTCCCGTTCGACCCAGCGGAGTGTGAGGCTGGGGTAGCATCAGAAATATCAGCATGGGAGGATTATGCAGATGAGCGGTTTATCCATGCACAGACTATGACATTGTCGGTATTTATTATGTTCCAACTTTTCAATGTGATGAACTGTCGGTCGCAAGAGGAGAGTATTTTCTCTTTAGGTGTATTTTCGAACAGAGCGATTAATGTCGCTTTTTTGGCATCATTGGCTTTGTTAATGTTCTTCGTTCAATTAGCTAACGTCACAATTCCTTTGATTGATTTAAAAATTGGTAGTCTGTTATCAACAAGGGTGTTGTCTCTTAATGATTGGATGATTATTATGGCAGTCGCTGTGTTGGTTGTCCTAATTGAGGAATTCAGGAAATTTATAGTCAATTCTAAGGTGTTTGCAATAAGCAATGTTCGTTGAAAATACTACATATATATTTGAAGGTTGGCACCGAGCATACTACATGACCGATTGGAAGTCCACCCTCATCACCGCGGGCTGTGACGAAAATTGGTCTGAAAATTTAAGGAATTCTCTAGCAGAAAAAGATTGGAGCCCCAGTCTTCTCCCTATTGTAAGCAAGTTGTCACTGGGGGAGCGCCTGTCAATAGACGATGGGCATGTCCTTTACTCCCATCCAAATTTAAACGAGATCGGGCAGTTGGCAAATTTGGTGAAACTTGCGCGTTACGACACCAAAGTTTTCTTCAATTCAAATGTTCACATCAACCAAACAAATATTTG
Organism: Euryarchaeota archaeon UBA128; assembly: GCA_002496955.1. Classification (GTDB taxonomy): domain Archaea; phylum Thermoplasmatota; class Poseidoniia; order Poseidoniales; family Poseidoniaceae; genus MGIIa-L1. Next base: position 7,272 of record DALZ01000106.1, read on the forward strand.
CGTATTAGCGTGCAAATTCTGTGCATTCAGACGAAGTAAACGTCAATCAGATGCTTATGAGTTATCACTGGATAATTACCTGCTTGAGATGGATAAATACGCCAACCTTGTTGACGAAATTCACTCTGTTGGTGGTCTACACCCCGATTGGCGAATTGAACACTATGAACAATTAATTACAGCCGCCAAGGATAGATATCCAAACATTGCCATAAAAGCACTTACTGCTGTTGAAATCAAGCATTTGTCTAAACAGAGCGATATCAGTTACAGTCAAACCTTACGTCGATTAAAAGCAGCCGGACTAGACAGTTTACCTGGTGGGGGTGCCGAGATACTAAACGATGATGTAAGGGCAGTAATTTGCTATGGAAAAGAAAGTTCTGATGAGTATTTGGAAATCCATCGCCAGGCACATTCAATTGGTATACCTTCCAACTGTACTATGTTATTTGGAACCATAGAAACCATCCATGACCGATTAATTCACATGGACAAACTCCGTAACTTGGCAGACGAATATGGTCTATTCCAATGTTTTGTCCCTTACCCTTTCTTACCAGACTCTACAAGGCTTCCAGAAGCTCAACTCGCAACATCAAATGAGATTCTGCGAACCATAGCAGTTTCACGTTTGATGCTAGATTCTATTCCTCATATCAAGGCTTATAGGATGAATATCGGTGATGAAGTAGCAGAACTAGCACTCAATTTTGGCGCCGATGATATTGATGGCACTGTGCGTCAAGAGTCAATTATGCATCTTGCAGGTGCTGATTCAAGCCTAAATTATGATATCTATCAAATGGCTAAACTAGTCAAGGATGCAGGATTTGTTCCTATTAAGCGGAATACAACATACACAAACTTTTCCGAGGTGGATGCCAAGCCACCTAAGAGAGCTAGAAGATTGAACGTTATAGCGTGAGGGAAAAAGATGGTTGTTAATGTCCCCAATTTAGACCGAGCCAGATTTGCGTCCTGGAAAAACACCATTGGTCGAGTTGCTTTCATGAACTGCGATCCACTATTTCTAAAATTGAGTAGTGATTGGAATATCTTATCTGCACCCCCTTCTTGGTTAACCGGCCACCTATTGAGGCGCGACTGTATAATTGCCCCAATTCCTGCAGCCGATTATGCTAAAAATCAAGAAGACTTAATGCTAATTCCAGATTTAGGGATCTGCTCAAAGGGTGAAGTTGGCAGTGTCATTTTGTTTGGTTCCAAACCACTCACAGAAATGGAATCGATTTCACTGCCCTCAGATTCCTCATCTTCTGTTGCGTTGCTAAAATTTATTTTGAAAAAGCGGAATTTGTCGCCAGAATTAACTGTAATGGGGCCCGACATAGACAGGATGTTATCAATTACAGATGGCGCTCTGATAATTGGTGATAGGGCTTTGGATGCGGCGAGAAAATATCCTGAGAAAGTGATTCTTGATTTGGGTCTAGAGTGGACTGATATAACTGGAAAGCCGATGGTTTTCGGAGTCTTTGCTGCACGGAGGGACACCCCCAAATCCAACGTCAAACGGGCATATCACTCTTTAATGAATGAACTAATTGAGTTCGAGACTAATCAATCTAGGCGTGATGTTATTGTCGAACTCTCGGCAACAAATTCAGGTCTATCAAGCGCTAGATTGGATAAATACTTCAGCGAAGTATTTAATCGACTTGATTTAGAACATATCGACGGACTAAATCAATTTTTAATAGAAGCATGTGGATTAGAGAATGGTGCAGAATTTTTGCGATTCTAATAATCTTCCTCTTCTTTAGTCGCTTTCACTCTTCTAACTTTCCTTACCTTGGGGACATTTTTTTCCCTCGTTCCCAAAGGAGATTTTTTGGATATAATTTTCTCACCGGGCACGTCTAGTTTTCCATCAAGCCGCTTCCGCTTCGTTGTCATAATCGGACCTTGTGCATTTCTCTGAATTCTTCCGCTTCTGCGCTTGGTATTACGGCTTTCGCTCAACTCAGTATCTTCATCTAAAATAAAAGCCCTCCTGTCGGTGGGTCTTTCCTCACTTGGGATTGCTTCGCTCACAATAACATCATCGTTATTATCGGTAATTGGTTGTTCTAATTCACTGATTGGTGTTGGTTTACTAATGTCATCATCAGCAATAAAATTATCATCATAGCCAATATCACTATCTTCGGCCAATTCTTTCTCGAATTCTGAGTCATCGAGAATCACAGAATTAAGATTACGTCTCCGTATCAGAACCCATGCGACTAAGAGTGATGACGCAGCGACTGCCAAGATTACCCAAATATTATGTTTAATACTCTCCAGTGCGGTATTGATTTGTGAATCTCGCTCAACGAGGCTCGTGTAATTCAATTGTGGTTTTTCAGTGTCGGATTTCCACCACAGCGTATACAGAGATTCATCATCTAGGGTAATGTGTTCAATCAATATAGGATAGTTCTCTACTTTGTGGGTAATTGATGACTCGATTACGGAAATTTGTGAATCAAAATAAATTGTCAGGGGGAGGGATATGTTAGGTGCAACATCAAACTCTGTTTTGAAGCTAAATGTTAATTGTTCTTTATCGAAAGTCTTGGTAAATGATAAGCCGTCTAAAATTTCACAATTTGTCGTTCCATTATTCACCTGACCGACTGATAATGAAATACTATTTCTTAATTTTTGAATGTAATCATTTTGGTCCATGTTGTGGCAAAAAGCGCTCTCAATCATGTTAGTTTCTTCGTAACTAATCCGTTGGTCAGATATTATTGCCCTTCTAGTTAGATTTCTAAAAATGTAGGTATCTGATTGCGACATAGTGTATATATCCTCTATGATGAGGGAGTTACCCTCTATTCCCACTCTCATTGATCGAATGGTTTGCAGGTCAGGTTCCCGACTGCATACTGTTGCGTTTTGACAATTAAAATCCCAGTCGTCGAGGTAAGAATCGCCATCATCATCAAGATCTATTACATCAGGTATGTTATCCCCATCAAGGTCAGAACCCATGTCACCATAACCCTCAGGATAACTTGGATTACCGTATATCGCAATGTGATTTGAATCTGTAGCAACATAAAAGTTAGATAACAATGTTGAATCCTCGATAACTGCAAAGTCTAATGATTTATGCATGAGTTTTGTCGAGTGTATTACAGTAAAAGTAGAACCGTCTAGGGCAATCAATTCCGGGGAATTGTCTGAATCTAAAACATACAATAAATCAGAATTTTCTGACCACTGAATTCCATAATTATTGCCAAGGTCAATTGATTGCAGTGAGGAGCCTGAGGGGACAAAAGAAAATACATTACCTGATATTGTTGATATTGCTATTTTAGCATCTTGGAGGCTGAAATCGCACCCAACTACCTCCTCACCAACATTGATATCGGCTTCTAGAGCATTACCTGACGAGTCCCACAATTGAATTTTGCCACTCTCATCACCGGTGGCGATGTAGTTTCCTGTTTTTGAGAAACTAACACACGTGACGTCAGAAGTGTGGCGGCCATTCAACGCCAATATCTCTGCCATACTCGAGGCGTTGTATACCAGTGCACCATTATTGAGGTTGGGCGCGACTATTCGTTGCCCATCAGGGGACCAATCAATGTTACCAGGGCGATTATTTCCGCGCGCTTGCCCTGATTCGAACTCCAAAGAAATCGCATTAATTATTCGTAGAGAATCGGGGACTGATTCTAACGCTGCAATACTTATTGCAAGCCTGCCTCCATCGGGTGAAAATTGTATATCATATACCTCTCGTCCGAGGTCAAAGCGTTTGATTAAGTTGAGACTGGCTCCATCGTGAAATTCAACAAACCTTCCATGACTGCTTGCGATAATCGTGTTATTGTGGTTTACTGATACCGAACTAGTGTAAGCGTCGGAGTTCTCTGTCGTTGTTGAATCTAGGTAATTCATGCCTGATGATCCGGCACTGGACAATGGTGTAAGTAGCAAAGTGATAATCACCGCGCCAAGAGCGAAATAAGTTCTGCTCACCATATGAATTCGCTTATTGGTAAATTTTGAACTACTTGAACATATACCCGAATGGCAAAGAAAAACTACCGATATTTACTTGTGTAGGCAACATCAAACGGATGGTTCTTGAAGGTCATTTAATTCCCATGTACATGGGCAATACACTAGAACAAGACCCTCATGGCGATTACATCATCAGAATAGGCCATTCACCAGACCCTGATGACGCTTTCATGTTCCACGCAATGACAAATAACAAATTCCCGACCCCGGGATACAAATTTGTTCACGAGTTGCAAGATATCGAGACCCTTAACCATCGTGCAATGAACCAAGAGCTTGAGGTTTCTGCTGTCTCGATTCATGCTTATCCAGATATTGCTGAAAACTATAGTTTGATGAATTGTGGTGCATCAATGGGTGAAGGTTATGGTCCAATGATAGTTGCCAAAACAGGGGTTAGTTTGGAACAAGCTCAGAAATCAGTAATTGCAGTCCCCGGACTCAAGACTAGTGCATACCTTGGTTTACGGCTAGCATGGGGAAATGTAACAGTTGAGGTCGTTCCGTTTGATGAAATTATACCTCGGATTTTGGATGACACTTATCTATCAGGGTTAATCATACACGAAGGGCAATTGACTTATGTGGATTATGACTTGGAGGTTTTAATAAACCTCGGCAAATGGTGGAATGAGCGAACCAATAATTTTCCTATGCCACTGGGCGGAAATGTTGTTCGCAAAGACTTAGGCGAAAAAATGATGAATGATATTACAATGTATACTAAAAAAAGTATAGAATATGCCATAAAAAATCCTGACGAGGCATTAGAATTTGCTAAGAAGTGGGGTAGAGGTATAGATGATGCTACTAACAGAAAATTTGTCACAATGTATGTCAATGAAAGAACCATTGATTATCGAGCAGACGGTAGGGAATCAATAAGACAGTTTCTTGCTGAGGGGCAAGCAATAGGACTAATAGATTCAGCGTTTGACCCAATGTCAATGAAGTTCATTGGGGCGGTTGAATGAGCAATAAGCCAAAATTAAGTCAGTTCGGTTCTGTCGATCCTGCGCCGCCGCGTGTTGACGGCGAAATAAAAGATTGGGAGTTTACATTGACGGATAACGAAACACCTATGTTTCAAAGAATGCGTAATGTATTTTCGTTGAGAAACAAAGGAACTAATGAGGCATGTCTTGCACTTTGCACAGGGTTTGAATCCGATAGTGCCTTGTTGAGGCATGAAGTTGCTTACGTTTTGGGACAAATGCAAAACGAAGCAGCAATACCTAAACTTGTCGAGGTATTAGGCGACGAAAATGAGCACGTTATGGTGAGGCACGAAGCAGCAGAAGCATTGGGCGCAATTGGTGATTATACCATTAGGCCTGTACTAGAGCAATATGTTAATCATCCATTACCAGAAATTTCCGAGTCATGCGAGGTTGCTATAGATTTGTTGGACTGGTGCAAGAGCAAAGAATATGACGAAGTAGAGGGTTAGACAAATTCAATAACTACAGTCGACAGCATAGGGTGAGGAGAATTATGCCACACGATAACATTCAGTTGGCACAAGCACCAAATGGGGAAATCGGGCCAAGGTGCAAATCTTGTGGCAATCGAATGACATTCGGTGCCGCAATGGTTATCGACAACAATTATTATTGCTGGAAATGTTACGTAGACATGACAGGAGCAGATTCAGCGACAACGATAGTTGAGGCGGAACAGAGGTTCTGGATGGCTAATGAGTAAATCCTAGTAAGAGATTTATGGTGTGGTAATGTTTTCAAGTGGATGGGCACGATTTGCACACCAGTTTACTAACTACTATCGAAATTCGCCGTTATGGTCTCCGCCCCGGACTAAATTCAGAGAGTGGATGTTCATCCCGTTTGGTAACACACCTCCGATAAGACATAAAGCGTTTTCAGACATCGAAGGGGTTAGGAGTTTTATCACTCAACGCCCAATGCATTCGTGTTTTTATTCAACTGCCTATTGGCACAAGCCGTATGAATTGAAGATGGCCAACAAAGATTGGATTGGCGCAGATTTGATTTTTGATTTGGATGGTGATCACCTACCGGGTGTTACAGACAGAGATTTTCCTGCTATGCTTGAAGTTATCCAAGAGCAGGCATTTTCGCTATGGAATGATTATCTTGAGCCAGAATTTGGGTTTAAAGAAAAGTATCTGCAGGTAACATTCTCTGGACATCGCGGATTCCACCTTCATTATCGAGATCCATCCCTATTCCAACTTGATTCTGAGGCAAGAAGAGAAATCGTTTCACATATCCGAGGTGAGGATGTCGACGTCAAAAGTAGTTTAGCCAGATTTCATCAAGGCGATAAATCAGGTTGGTCATCAAGGATCAACCGCGGGATGGGGAAGGTCGTCGAAAAGCTACAGATAATTGGGCGCAAAGAAAAAGGTTACACAGGTTTGTTGGATTCGATACATCAAGGACTTCAGTCACAAGCGAGGCGTGAAAATAGGACGGGTAGTAAAGGTAAAACCTCGATACAAAATTTGAGTAACGTCCTGTTGAATGAACAGCGCTCTAACCGCTTGTTAGAAGGCAATTTCGGAGTACTAGACAAGCATGAGTCATTGTTCCTCGATATTTTGAAAACTGACACATCCGTTGTTTTGGCAAATGCTGGTGAGGCAGATGAAGTCGTAACTATAGATGTTAGGAGGCAAATAAGATGGCCAACATCTCTGCATGGCAAATCCGGTTTAAGAGTTACAGAATTTCCTTTGCACAGGCTGGAGCCAGATAGGAATCAATCCTTTGACCCATTGAGTGAAACTATCGCCTTGCCAAACGAAAAAAAACTGACCGTCGTCATGACCAAGGATGAGTGCAGATTTAGATTCTTTGACAAGGAGTGGGAGCCAAACCTTGGAGATGAATTAGAAATAAGCGAAGCAGGTGCAACATTTTTAATTTTGAAAGGGTGGGCTGAAGTAAAAAATTAACCGTATCGAATTTCAATAGATTTGAGGTTTTTGTCGGTAAGGTTCAATACTATTCAACCCTCCCTTG
>DALZ01000161.1 GCA_002496955.1 Euryarchaeota archaeon UBA128
CCCATAGCAAGCGGTTGAGACCACCAATTATCGACCCGATTGGTGCGGCCAAGACCGTTGATTACAGGTAGTTTTAGCCCTTCACCCAAATATTTCACCGCCTCCCCCCGGGGGACGACTGAGATAGCCCTAGACTTCCCAGTCTTTTAGGTTGATTATTTGATGTATTCTAAGCAATTATCAATTCCGCTACGCTCATAGCCTCTTCTAGCATAGTGTAATTCGCCCAATAAGACTTAGATTGCCACATTTTTATCCCGTTCTGACCGATTAGTTGGACAGTTGGGGTACCGGGATTATTGAAGCCGTCATAAACGGAAAATTTTGTTGGCGATCCGGTGGTAAAATCCAACAACTTAGTGGATTCTTTGGGTAGGATTATCGGCCAAGGTGTGTAATAGGAATTATTGTCTTCGACACCAAATACCTCCATTACTCGGTCCGACGATTCGATGTCTCCCCAACGATGAATACTGATCACGTTGACTATCGAGTCGTTTAGACTACCGTTGTCAAACGATTCTCGGATTAACTGGGTCCAATCGTGACACCCAGAGCAACCAGCAGCAATCCACAAAGCAAGGACAGGACCGCTTTGAAGTGTCTCTTTCAAATCGAATTGGCCGCCCCCGTCTTCAGTTCGGTCTAATGTCTCTGCGCTGAATGATAGTCGAATCGGAACATCGTCGGATTCAACTTCGTTAACCGGCGCAGTACAGCCCGATAAAACGATTGTGAGGGTTAGCAAAATTGGAACTATTTTACGCTGCATGTCCCTCACCAGAGGAATGATTACGCTTTCTTGAACCTGAATTGTTGAATGTTACCTTTGGTTTCTTGACCTCTGGGAACCAGTTACTTAGTCCATTCCAATCTGGGTCTAAGCCCAAATCTGCGAGTAACAATTTACTGCTTATCCTAGCGCTTTCAAATATCGTTGGTAGACCGCTGCCCGGATGGGTGCCGCCGCCAACAATGTACAGATTCTTCGCTTCTTCAAATCGGTTTTGGGGCCTCTTCCACAACATTTGTCCCAGGTTGTGGGCGAGATTAAAAACTGCCCCGCGATAAATATCGGACGCCCCCCAATCGTCAGGAGTGACAATGGTCTCAGAGATTATGTGGTCGGCAACATCATCAAAGCCGAGTTTCGCCATTTGCTTGATGATAACTTCTCGATAGTCGTCTTTCAGTTCTTCCCAGTTTATTGATTCGTGAGTGTTTGGTACTGGAACAAGAACATACAGGGTAGAACACCCTTCTGGAGCCAAGTCAGGGTCGGTTACGCATGCATTTTGCACATACAGTGACGGGTCATCCCAAGTTATCTTATGATTGGTGATGTCGTTCAGATTTTCCTCATAACGCTGTGACGCATAGATTTGGTGATGTGGTTGATTATCGTAGGTTTTGTCCATGCCTAAATAGAGCATGAATGTTGAGCATGAGTAGCCTTTCTTTTCGAGCTTTTTGTTCGACCACTTCTTCCTTTTTTCATCAGGAACCAGCGTTGTCATAGCGTGGGCAAAGTCAGCATTCACCACGACTTTGTCTGCGTATATTGTCTCATCTTCTAGTTCAACACCAACCACAGTCTTACCTTCGTAAATCAGTTGCTTTACCGGGGTAGATGTTCTAATCTTAGCACCAAAACTTTCGGCAATTTTCGCCAATTTTGGCGTGATTGAACCAAGACCGCCTCTTGCATGGAATATACCGTGTTCGTATTCTAAAAAGGCAAGAATAGTGAAGAGAGACGGGGCATGGAATGGACTCATTCCGAGATACTTTGTCTGGAACGACATCGCGAGTCTGATTCGCTCATCGTCGAAGTTCTTCCTTAAGTCGCTGGCGACTGATGCCCATGGTTTCAAGACCTGAGCAACCCTTAGAGCTCTTCGTGTAAATAGGTCTGATGGTCCAGTCCAAGGAGTCTGCAGGCAGGCTTTTGACAGGTCGAGTTTCTTTCGATTCTCGCGCACATATTTCTCAAAGCCTTTGGCGTTTTTGTCACCAGAAAGTTCACGAATTCGCTCAGTCATGAGGTCTAAGTCACTCGTTGCGTCTATCTCGCCACCGGCACCGAACACCAGTCTGTATGAAGGGTCAGTTAACGGAATTAATTCCAGTTCCTTGTGTGCGTCGAGGCCAACAGCCTGAAAGATTTCTTCAATGACTTCAGGGAAGTGGAAGAATGTTGGACCACGATCGTAGGTAAAGCCATCTTTCTCAACTAACTTGGTCCTGCCACCGACTCTGTCTTCTTTCTCGATTACCGTGACATCTACGCCGGAGTATGCCAAAAGCATAGCGCTTGCTAGTCCCCCCGGACCTGCGCCAACTATGATTGCTGTAGGTTTTGTTATTGCTTGCATGGATAATAGTTAACCAGACTTGCATATAAATGACAGTTTATTTCCATGGCCAAGACTGACCGGCTTGTCTAACGCCGTGCCGCTATTTCAATTGATTTTTCAACCGCCATAAGAGCAGAAATTAGTGCCCCTTCGACACTACCGTGAAACGTAAAATCGCCGCAACTTATACCATTGCTAGAATTACCTAAATTATCGTAGTGCGAAGCGTTGTGGTCGGGGAGTGCTGAGTTGATATGTTGGACATCAAGCGTTTGCCATGTCCTAATCTCTTCTGGAAACCAGTTCTTTAGTTCCTGTAATACTGCAGATTCAACCTCATCTGAGTGGGTTAGCCCCCGCTTCTTGGCAGCGTCTTCAACAACAGTTACTGCAATTAGTGACTTACCAGTTGGTGCATAACTTGGCTGGATATCAGAGGGAACTGCGAGGTGTGAAATTAGATTATCTGCTAAACTTATACTCGAATTGAGCATGATGTAGTTTTCTTTGAGTGGGGATTTCGGTGCAGAAAAATAGAGTGTCCAAACGCCTCTGGTGGTGTTATCATCGGCATTAGAATGCGCTCGTATAACAATGTCGTATGAGTAGGTAATATCGTCTACTACAATTTCGTTTGGGCTTTTTTGACTGACCGAGGTGTTGAGTTTTAATTTGGTATTGTCAAGCATGGAGTATAATTGTTTAGGGTAGGCTGAAATCCCATCTTCGGGCAACACCATGTCTCCTCTTGACATATTTTTGAATACAAAAGTAAACATGCGGCTATCAGTTCTTAGGTCAGACTCAAGAAATATCCCGCTGAATAAGGGTAGAAAAAATCGTTTAATGAATGGTTCTGTAAAACCTCTAGAGCGCAGGAATTCAAGGGTTGACTGGCCACTGCCTTGGAATACACCGGCATCACTGATTCTAGACACTTTCAATCTGAGTAAGCCCACTCTAATGAGATTAAATGGTGACGTAAACAAATTTAACACACTACTAATGCCCTTCAAAGGCCTTCTAAATGGGTCGCTAAATCGCCAAACTTTTGGTTTAACTGGGTCGGGTCGTATAACCAGTGCTCCAGGCTCGAAAGCTTTGCAACCAAGCGAATCGTAACTAAAGATTCTGTTTGCCGTCGGGTATCCAGTTTGCAAAACATGAAATCCACGATCTATTATGAAACCTGATTTGCGCTCACTGCACATTCTTCCACCAATCTTGTCAGACTGCTCAAATAGGTCGACGGCATAACCCTTTTTCTCTAGTAGATAGCAGGCATACAAGCCGCTTATGCCTGCGCCAGCAACGGCTGCTTTCTTGTTCATTGAACCACTCATGCCGTTGTTGCATCTAATCCTAGTTTGACTCTAAACTCGTCGAGGTATGGACCCATTGATTTTATCAACAACACCTCAGGGTGAGTCCTTATTACAAGACCATCTAGATACATTAGCGCTCTGATGATTGGGAATGCCTCCTCACCAAATTCTGCGTTTGCTAATTCAACTGCAGCTCTAACAGTCTGCATCATGATTCGCGTCAGGCTCTGCTCACCTACCGGCTTCTTCTCAAAGTCTGCGTAAATCTCATTCATTCTATTGAGATACTTTTGCATTCTTTTACCTGAAGGTTTTTTGGCAGTCATGTCGAGCAAGGACATGAAAGCTTCATGCATTTCCTGTCTAGAAAGGTGCTCAAAGAAGTTAAACAGCGAGCGATTTACAAACGAGGGGGCATGGCAAATCGCTCCATTATCGATGAAGACAAATCTACCCTCTTCGTCAATTATGCAGTTTCCGGGGTGAAGGTCACCATGGAAGGTCCCGATACCAAATAAGTATGCTCCATGAATGCGGAATAACTCGAGTAAGGTAGACCAATCGAGTGACTTATTTTCAATACCCTCTTCCAGAGATTTACCTTTGATGAATTCTGATACCAGAACATTTTCGTTTGATAATTCTGGGTAGTATTTCGGGAACCGTAATTTTGGAGTTGGGAACTCTTCTTT
>DALZ01000066.1:0-2804 GCA_002496955.1 Euryarchaeota archaeon UBA128
CCGCTCAGACACGCTTCTAACCCTCCGTCTTGTTTGTCTAATGTTTCTTCGACTAATTTTTTTACATTGTGAAAACTGTCCATAGAATCGTAACAGATTTGGATGATAAATAGATATTCGTCAGTTGATGAAATACCATACCACGCATTTTCACAGCCGTCCTGGCGTTTTGAATATTCTACTCGTGATTTGATCATTCGTTCAAATCTCGCTTCTTTTCCTTTAGATGTTTGGCAGACAATGGTTTCCAGATAAGGCATGATTTCACCGTTTTAGCATATTGAATGATTTTCAGATTATTTCCTTTTTGAATAACGTTTATTTAGTATTCATTAACTTTTTCACCTGCCATAAAAGTGGCGTCAACAGGGCTGTGTCCTGGTGTTAGGCACCAAGACTCCCATTGTTGTGACTGGAGTATGTTTATGTTCGCTATTGCTCCAACAGCGATTTTACCATGACTTAGTCCGCTGTTGTGCGGGGTTGTGAAAGATGGATTAATAGTACATGCCGCTAATGTAGCGAGAGGATCTACTTTACAGCGTTGGACCAGACACGATGCGATGAAGGGTATACTCAAAACCTGATTGTTTGGATTAAAGTCGCTTGCAATCGTCCATGGTGCATTAGTGTTAATCATGGAATTAAAATCCGGCCACTCCGTACCCATGGAATACGGCGTACCGGGTAAAAACCCGGTGTTGACATTGGCGTTTTTCAATGCTTGACGACCAGTTTCACTGGTATGATGCGCGTGGTCCGCAGTATCAACTTTCAACTTGGCTGCTAATTCGCCACCACCCCCGTCACAAAACTCATCAATGTGCATACGTAGTGCTAAACCGTGGCTTTTTGCCTCGTTTAGAATATACTCTGACTCGTCCAGTGTGAACCATCCCGGCTCGCAAAATACATCAGCTGAGCGTGCTAATCCAGTTTCAGCAATTGCTGGCAACTGATTTGAGATCAATTCTTCGACGTAGCTCTCTTGTGTGTGATTTTTTGGTACTGCGTGAGCCCCGAGCCATGTAGAATCAATACTGGGGGTATGTGCGTCTAGTTGTAGTCGTTTGGCAACTTTAAGTAACTTAATTTCACTTTCAACACTCAAACCATAGCCAGACTTAGTCTCTAAGTGAGTTGTGCCATTACTCAAAGCAATCATTGCTCTACGCTTGCTAATTTCAAAAAGAGCATTTTCCGAAAGCGCTCTCGTAGATAGAACTGTGGAATTGATGCCACCGCCCATATTTGCAATCTCAGCGTAGGTCTTACCCTGTTGACGAAGTCGAACTTCTCTTGATCGGTCACCTCCCCACACTAGGTGGGAATGTGAATCTATAATTCCCGGGATGACCGCTTTATTCTTCACATCGTAGAGTTTTGTTGAATCATTTTTGCCCATATGTGATTCAAAGTCATTAACAGCGTCGCCTGAATCCAGTATTTCTACTATTTGACTGCCATCTATTATAATTGCTTTTCCAGCAGAGTAAATCCAGTTATCATTGATTAATTGTTTGCCTACTAGGGGAGTTTCGCTATCAAAGTGTATCATCGGTCCGCAATTGTATAAAACGGTCCGCATGATTTACCGGAAGGGGTGAGGGTTCAATAATAATGGCCTATCAGCAGCACTTAGTGAAAGGTATGTGGACATTGGGCATAGAATCTACCGCACATACTCTCTCTTTTGGCTTAGTCGATGTTGATGGAACGCCTTATCCTTCAGCTTCTTCAATCATCAGGCCAGAAAAAGGAGGGATTCATCCACGGGAGGCTGCGGATCATCACAAAGAATGTGCTGCAAGATTGTTACATGAAGCTCTAGCCAGTCAATCACTAAAACCGTCTGACATCTCCGCTATTGCATACTCACAAGGGCCGGGATTGGGCCCATGCTTACGAGTTGGTGCATCAATTGCTAGGGGGCTTGCATCAAAGTTCGATGTTCCACTAATTGGCGTGAATCACTGTGTAGCGCACATAGAGATTGGCAGACAACAGTGTGGTTGTGATGACCCTGTTCTATTGTATGTATCCGGGGGCAATACCCAAGTCATTGCTCGGCTTGAAGGGAAATATCGCGTCCTGGGGGAAACCCTAGATATCGGAATTGGCAATATGTTAGATAAATTCGCTAGAGCCCAAGGAATACCATTTCCAGGCGGCCCTGTGATAGAAAAGCTAGCCAAACAATACATCGATAAACATCCGAACTCAACTATGGAGGGCCTAGAATTACCGTATGCTGTCAGGGGAATGGATCTCGCATTTTCCGGAGTCCTTACAGCGGCACTAAGATTAGTAGAAAATGGTAAACCATTGGATTCAGTATGTTGGAGCCTGCAAGAGCACGTATTTTCAGCCTGTGTAGAGGTTGCAGAAAGGGCACTGGCGCACACTGGAAAGACCGAGTTGTTGTTAGGTGGCGGCGTGGCGTGCAATAACAGGCTGAGGAAAATGTGTGAATTGATGTGCTGTGAAAGAGAATCAACATCATACGCTCCACCGAAGATGTATTGTATTGACAACGGAACAATGATTGCAAGATTGGGATGGCTTGAATTAGAAGCAGGCCGAATCACATTGTTTGATAAAAGTGCCATAGACCAATATTTGCGAACAGACCAGACGGCCATTATATGGGCATGAGGTTAGCCAACCGTTTTAAGAGGTCGGCGGTGAGGTCAAATCCGGGGATAATCAATGAACGGTCGCAATCGACGTAGGAAAGATGTCCCATTCAATCCATTTGCTCAAAACGCTGCTGCGGAAAGGAATCGTAGGCACGCTGAAAAAGC
>DALZ01000066.1:3202-7747 GCA_002496955.1 Euryarchaeota archaeon UBA128
AAAGCCTAAGACATTAGAAGATTTACAACGAGAAGCACGGCAAAAACTCTCTGTGGATGGCAATCCCATAAGCGCTGTAGATAATAAGGCACAGCAGAGTAAATCATTAAGTGAGCCCACGCCCGTTGTAAATGAAACCAAACCGACTATAACTAACACTACGGCAGTTAAAGATGGAGCGGTTAAATCGAGTAGGGAAGATAGGCTAGCGGAATTAAAAAGAAAATCACAACAATCCAAAGATAACGCTAAGTTATCAAAGGCAACTAGCAAACCGGAAGTTGTCTCAGTGCCAGAGACAATACCCACAGAAGCTGAATTGGAAATAAATAGTTCAATGGATAATGGGGAGAGTATCGATGATACAGCAGTTGAATCACAGAAAACAGCGAAATCAATCAATGTCTTCAAAACCATACAGAGCGTTGATAAATCCTCTGCTGGAATATCAAAGAAAAAGCGTAAGACACGACGCATGGATAAAAAAGGCGGCGGAAGGCAACGATTGGAGAAAAAACTTAACCGACAAAAAATTTTAGAATTCAAATACGTAGCAAGGGAAATACTCGATCATCCAGATATTCCAGAAGAGCACAGGTCCAACATATTAGGCCAGATAATTGCCAAGGGAGAAAGAATTAGTATCGACGCAGCAATGGAATTCATAGACCAGAAAAACGAGGAATTGATTCTTACTGATGAAATATCTGATAAATTAAGAAATGAAATAAAAAGCATAGCGACAAGGAGATGAAATAATGGCAAAAAATAAGGTAGAAGCAGGCATGGAAGTAAAAGTTCACTACAAGGGTACGCTACCTGACAGCGGGGAAGTTTTTGATTCGAGTGAAGGTAGAGATCCACTGAAGTTTACAGTTGGCAAAGGACAGATGATTCCGGGATTTGAACAAGAACTGCTCGGAGCTTCGGTAGGTGAGAAAAAGACCTTCACTTTGAGCGCAGATCGAGCGTATGGCGATAGAAATGAAGAAGCGATCCTAGAAATTCCGAGGAGTCAATTTGCCCAACTAGAGGAACAAACCAAGTTAGAAGTAGGCTTCCAACTAGTAGCTCAAATGCCTACAGGTCCCGCACCATTCACTGTTTGTAATCTTTCTGATGACCACGTAACTGCTGATTTCAACCACGCATTAGCTGGCAAGTCCCTTACTTTTGAAGTTGAAGTAATTGAAGTCACCCCAGCTGAGCCGGGTTGCGGGGACCCTACATGTGGGTGCTGACATCAATTATCGCAAGACATGAGACACAGGAGTCTTGATGAATTATCAGCACTTGGAATGCACATGGCTGATGGTCGAAAAGATAGTTGGAAAACACTATCCGGTATTCCAATTCCATTGGAGTTTACTTCACAGGAAAGTTATGCAGGGCAACCTCCTTACACAAGTGGAATCCACGAAAATATGTATCGCTCGCGCCTTTGGACAATGCGTCAATATGCAGGATTCTCAAGTGCCAAAGAAACCAATGAACGGTTTAAGCTGTTGTTGGAGCGCGGACAAAAAGGGCTCTCTGTAGCCTTTGATTTGCCAACCCAATTGGGATTAGATGCCGACGATGAATTGTCACTCGGAGAGGTTGGTAAGGTAGGCGTATCGATATCTACACTACAGGACATGCGTGAACTATTATCTGATATACCTCTTGACAAAGTATCAACATCCATGACTATAAATGCACCAGCAATGATCCTATTGGCTATGTATATCATCGTTGCAGAGGAGCAGGGGGTAATGTCGTCTGCCATTAGAGGTACCATTCAAAACGATATCCTCAAAGAATATATGGCGCGCGGAACATATGTTTTTCCACCCGACGAAAGCATGCGTTTGATAACAGACATCTTCTCTTATTGTGCAGAAAATGTTCCTCAATGGAATACAATCTCAATCAGTGGTTATCATATCAGAGAAGCAGGTTGTACTGCCGTGCAAGAGGTGGCTTTTACTCTAGCTAGCGCATTAGATTATGTTGACGCTGCGCTTAGAGCCGGTCTCGATATTGATGATTTTGCTCCACGTCTATCATTTTTCTTTAATTGCCATAATGATTTTTTTGAAGAAGTTTCAAAGTTTAGAGCGGCGCGAAGACTCTGGCACGATTTAGTTGAGAAACGTTATACTTCAACCAATCCAAAATCGAAAAAACTACGATTTCATACACAAGTGGCAGGAGTTAGTCTAACAGCGCAACAACCTCTGAACAATATTTCTCGAGTTACAATCCAAGCGCTTGCTGCAGTATGCGGCGGTACTCAAAGTTTGCACACGAATTCTTATGATGAAGCACTGGGATTGCCGACAGAGGAAAGTGCGACTATCGCCCTTCGGACACAACAGATAATTGCTGAGGAGTCGGGGGCAGCAGACGTTGTCGATCCACTTGGTGGTTCTCATTATGTCGAGCATTTAACAGATGAAATATACCGCTCTGCTATGTCTTTAATCGCGGAAATAAGTGAAAAAGGCGGTGCCATGTCAGCCATCAAACAAGGCTGGCAGCAACAACAAATACATAATTCAGCTTATTCGCATCTCAAAGATGTTGAGTCTGGAGAAAGGAAAATTGTTGGTGTGAATTTTGGAACAATGGATGAATCAAAAAATATCAAGCCAATGAAAGTTGATGATAATCTTGGTCGGGTACAGTGTGAAAAATTGACAGCACTAAGGGCATCGAGAAATCAATATGAAGCCGATGCAGCTCTAGAAAAAATTCGTGATGCTGCCAAAAGCAATATCAATTTATTTCCATTAGTCATAGATGCGATAAAGAAAGATTGTACTCTTGGCGAAATAATGAGCGCAATGAAAGATGTCTTTGGGACATGGATGGCGCCAAGCGGGTTTTGAGTGAGCACATGATAATTAGATTAGACCACATCGGGATTGCGGTAAATGACCTAGAGGAAGGCGAGATGTTTTGGAGGTTGCTTGGACTAGTTCCAGAGAATGAGGATGAAGAGGTTAGTGATCAAGGCGTAATTACTCGTTTTATACCAATTTCGCATGAACTACAAAAACCCGCAATGATAGAACTACTGCAACCTACAGGAGATGATACACCGATAGGCCGTTTTATTGCCAAGAGAGGAGTAGGGATACAACAAATATGCTTCCAAGTAGACGACTTAGACAAACTCATTAGGAAATTACTTGATGCTGGGATAACGATGATTGATGAAACTCCAAAAATTGGCTCCAAAAATTGTCGGATTGCCTTTGTTCACCCCAAATCTACAGGTGGTGTGTTGGTCGAACTGTCTGAAAAGTGCTAGGAAACAATCATAATCCATCTTTTGGAACTTCAATCCATGCGAACATGTGTTGACCAACTGATGGCGCTTTCTCACATTGATGGGCCCAGATTAAAAGCAGAAGCCTTATTCATCGCTAAGCGACTAGAGTCTCTCCGTTATACAGGAAAGATATCAAATGATGCCTACTTAGACGCTGGTTCAATTTATGGTGCTTTTGAAATGTTTGCTAACCTAATAGACATGGGTGTTCCGCAAAAAGAAATATTTTTTCACCTGAAACAACAATTGGAAAGGGCTAGGAAACTTGAAATTAAATATCCGGGGTTAAACCATGCGATAGAATCAGGCAGGGCTAGTTAAACATGGATGATATAGATGCGCTACTCAAGATCTCAAATGTTCGAAAAGTATTCTCTGAAATAGTTGCTCTGGATGGAGTATCTTTTGAAATAAAATCTGGCGAAGTTGTTGGTTTAGTAGGTAGCAATGGAGCAGGTAAAACCACATTGCTCAGACTTATGTCGGGAGTATATCGGCCAACAGAAGGCACTATCACCCTCGGAGATGGTACGCCAGTTCACCTGATGCGTAGTGATTTGGGTGTAGTGCCAGAATCTACTGGCTTATATTCCCGACTGACAGCATGGGAGAATATTAGATATCATAGTCGACTGTATGGCGTGAGTGATGATGTGTCATGGAAGCGTACTCTAAAGTTTGCTCAGAGTTTAGATATGGAAGAAAACCTTGGGAGATATACCAAAGGCTTCTCAAGAGGGATGCGGCAAAAAACAGCATTACTGAGAGCATTGGCACACGGACCTAAGGTATTACTTCTCGATGAGCCCACAGCTGGACTAGATATAACAAGTGCACGCACTGTCAGAGCATTGGTGGAACAAATTAAGCACGAGGGTGGAACAGTTGTATATTCTACGCACCAGTTATTTGAAGCTCAGCAGGTTTGTGATAGGATAATCATCATCCACAATGGAGTGGTAAAAGCAGATGGCTCTCCAGATGAATTGATAAGAGAAAATAATTCTGCTAGCCTCGAAGATGCCTATGTCAACTTAACTCAAGAAAAAGCAAGAATACGATATGAGAATAACAAATCAGAGTCTGGTTTAACCAAACTTTGGCACAAACTGTTTAGGCCAAAAACTCCTAACCAAATGGGGGAATTTGAGGATGAATAATTCGGTTAGTAGAGTCAAGACTATTGCAAAAAAAGAGGTAGTAGAATTTGTTCGTGATTGGCGAAC
>DALZ01000158.1 GCA_002496955.1 Euryarchaeota archaeon UBA128
ATCCATATGACAATTATTACTGGATTGTGGAAGATGATCGAGAAGATAGAACAGAAGAAGAATCGTCTAGTGAAAATTCTGATGGTGAAGACAGGCCCGTTGAAGATAACGATTCAGCGTCAAGTAGAGACTGAATAGGTGATGTCATTGAAATCCGCAATTCTTTTGTTGGGTTTCAATAGAATCGATTATTTCACCAAGGTCCTGACAAGTCTCGAGCAAAATGAAGCGGCATATGAGCATGATTTGTTTGTCTATGTTGACGGAGGCCCAAATTCTAAGCAAGAGGCAATCAAAGAACTGATGGCAAAGTCTAAATTTTCGGATGCACAAATTGTCTGTAGAGCTAACAATTGGGGCATAGGGCGGCATTTAATCGATGCTCGCCGGAGATTGTTTGACGAATTAGGCTACGATAAAATTCTCCTGTTAGAAGACGATTTAGTGCTGGGAAAACATTACGTTGAGACAGTGTTCAAAATATCGGATTGGGCCAGTGAGTATGATGACATTGGCACCATAACTGCCTACAACATCAATCCAGCATCAATAGATGAACAGACCGGCCAAGAGAATCAACTGATTGCCACTAATCGTCACTTTTGGGCCTATGTAATTACCAAACAGGTATGGGATGAGATAAAACACATCATCTATGCATATGAGCGGAGATACCTCACTAAAACCACTTATACAAATAGGGCACATCGTCGTATTCGCTGGTTTTTTATGCGCAAATGGATCAATAAACCACGAGTAACCAAAACTAACTGTTTAGTTCCAGATAAGTGCGTAACGCCACCGTTTCCAAGGATTCCATTTAGAATTGCGACCAGTCAGGACGCCATAACCGCACTTGCATTATGGTACCACGGGTATCACAGAATTACAACCAGAGTTTCTCGGGGGGAATATATCGGCATCGAAGGTTACTCATTTTCTCCAGAAGTGTACGAAAGCCAAGGCTTCAACCGTCAGAATCTAGGCGACTATGCACATATTGAAACCCCAGCAGATTTTGTTTTTGCTGATGTCGACGAAGAGGGCAAGACTCTCAAACCGACCGAGTATCGATGATGATAGCATGGGGCTCAGGATAGGGGTTGTTGGTTGCGGTAGATGGGGTATGAACCATCTGAATACTTTGTATAAATTAAAACAAAACGGATTAATAGCATCGGTCCATGCATGCGATATCGATTCCTCGAGACATGATGAGGTACGTCAAATCGCTGACTCGTTTCACCCGAATTGGTTGGACTTGGTCACGCGATGCAAGTTAGACATTGTTGCACTGGTGACGCCACCAGACACACACCACAGTCTTGCTTTAGCAATAATGGATTATTGTAAGACGATGTTTATCGAAAAGCCTCTCGGCCTGTCGCAAAAAGAAGCTTCTGAAATAATTGCAAAAATCCAAGACCTAGGCGGCCAATTGTTAATCGGCCACATACTACGATTTAACGGAGCCATCGAACACGCAATGGCGATGATATCCCACGGTGAAATCGGTGAATTGGAGCATGTTGAGTTTAATCGCACGGCCGCGCGCCCGCCGCCTGACAACCCGAACATATTCGAAGCAATGGCAATACACGGTATTGACACAGCATGCTATTCGTTTGGCGAGCTAGAACCCTCGACACTTTCGGTGGCCAATGTTGCATTGGACGATAACAGCAATCCAGTAAACACTAGGCTGGTGCTTGAATTCAATGCTGGCAAAACTGCCTCAATCGATGTCGGATGGAATGGTGTCAGAGAGTGTCGACAAGTCACCTATCATGGATCTCAGGGCCAAATTATTGCTAACTATGGTCAAAATACAGACATTGTGATAACGAATAACAAGGGCCAGCGTGTAGTAATTCCAAAACCTACAACACCTGCATTATCAAAAGAGTGGCTAACTTTAATTGAATTAACTAACAGTTCTACGGAGCCATATATCTATCCGCAAGCCCAAGCAGTTATTCGGAGTGTAAAATGGGTTGAAATTGCTAATGCGCGGATGAAAAGCGTTTCCGGCTATCTTGATGAGAGGATTGAATAATTGGGAGTAGTAGGGTTCACTCATGGGCTTATCCTACGCGGTCACGCTAAGGATGATGATTGGCGTCGCAGTCATCACCGCACTCAGCGCAATAATGACTAGAGATGCGTTTGACACTGCATGGACGGGGATTGCGTTGTCAGTTATCGTCGGTGTCTTGTGGACCGTTTCAAATCGAGAAACTACTTTCAAACATCTTGGACTAAATTCTTACGGCTTCCTCAATTCACTTGCCTTTGTTATCGTTACGATAATTTTCGCTGAGTGGTGTATGTCAATGTGGGGCAGTGATTCCAGAGTTGAAATCTACGGTCTCTCTCTTGTTACCGTCGCCACCTTTTGGTGGAGCATTGAAATGATGGAGCCTAGGTTTGCTACTGATAATGACTGATTACCACTTTATCGATGGTAAGGGTCAAAGACTTCGGTCATTGGACAAATACCATGGCCAAGCATGGCGACCATCCTGAGTTACCCACGCTAGTTGAGGAATTACTTGCTGAAGACGTTCACACGGTATTTCTCAAGGCGGACTGCCCGCCACGAGTCAAACGCGGCAACATTGGCGAGTTGAAACTGGTCGAAGTTGAATCAAACACAACTGAGTGGGACACTATACTCATGGAGTCGTTGCAGGCGGAATTGGTTGAGTTGGCTGAACAAAATAAGCACCGCAGTGATTGTTTCCTAGAAATTGACCGACGCGGATGTCAAGTGGTTCAATTAGGAGATTTGCGCATTGCTTGCGCATGGCCACCATTTGCCGATGCTAGGGAGATTACCATAGTTCGCCCGGTGGCAAAACTATCTCTCGACGATTATCAGTTAGATGAAAGGTTGATTGAGCGCTTATCCAATCATCATCGAGGGGTGTTTATTTGCGGTCGCCCGGGCTCTGGTAAGACCACGCTCGCCCAGGCAATTGCCGAATATTTGGACAATGATTTAGGAACCATGGTCAAAACTATGGAAGCACCTAGAGACTTACAACTTGCCGACCGAATCACGCAATATGCTCCCCTTGAAGGTGATTTAGAGAAAACCGCTGAAATTATTTTCCTAGTTAGGCCCGATTTCGTTATTTTCGACGAGGTCAGAAGGGCACGTGATTTTGAGATTTTTGCTGACGTTAGATTGGCTGGAGTTGGCCTGTTAGGCGTCACTCACGCAAACTCGGCATTAGAAGCGATTCAGCGATTGATTGGCAAGGTTGAACTTGGCTTAGTAAGTCAAGTCTTGGATACGATTTTACATGTTGAGGCAGGCAAAATACAGCAGGTTCTGGAATTGCGTATGACTGTAAAACCTCCGTCCGGAATGCAAGAGGAATTATCTCGTCCAGTCATTGAGGTGGTTGAGTTTCCAAGCGGCAACATAACCCATGAAATGTTTGCATTTGGTTCTGAGATTGCAGTTGTCCCAGTCGACGGACGGGCTAACCAAATTTCGCCGCTTCGGGCACTTGCTAAACAATCGCTGGTAAGCAAAATTAGGGATTGGATTGGCGTAGAATCACAGGTACAGTTTACCTCGAACTCGAACGCCAATGTCTATGTTCCAGCAAATATGGTTGCCACACTTGTTGGTAAGGGGGGTGCCAACATCAGACAACTACAGGAAGACCTAGGTGGCATATCACTATCAGTCAAAACATTTGATGAGCTACCAAGCGCTCTCGAGCGCCCAAATCCGTATTGGGAAGATCCACAAACCCGCCGTAGTAAAGCGAGTAGAGCGTGGGAAGGTTCGGGTAAAAGCCAACGTCGTAAAGCGCGCAAAGGTCGGAGATAAACTGCCAACAATCCCCTTTACAGAGTAAATTACAGGCAATCCTCTTTAATAATAAGCCAAAACACCCCGGACCATGAGCGATGCGGATGGGCAAAGCGAGGATGGCAAGAAAGACGGCGATGCACTTGTTGCATTCTTGTT
>DALZ01000004.1 GCA_002496955.1 Euryarchaeota archaeon UBA128
CATTAAGCAAGGCTTGGGATGCAACTAAAAATCCTGGTGTGCAAAAACCACACTGAGAACCACCATGTTCGGCGAAACATGCCTGAATCGGGGCCAAATGTGCCCCGTCAGCCAGTCCCTCAACTGTAATTATTTTTGTATCTGAAACTTGACCTGCCAGACATAGACAAGATAAGCGAGGTTCACCGTCTATCATAACAGTACAGCAGCCACAAGTACCGAGATCGCAACCACGTTTGACCCCTAATGTCCCGACTTGGTCACGCAAGACATCTAGTAAAACCGCATTTGAATTAATCAACAATTCGACATTTTTCTTGTTAACATTAGCGCTCCAGACAGTTTTCAAGGCAGGTGGAGTCATTTTAACATACTCAGTTCCCACCATATGCTCACCCGTTCACGCGTGTTAATGGATGCATATCAATATAGGGTTGATTTGAATTAAATCAGGCTCTATGTTTGACATAAACTGAGTCATCTTTGCCCGTTGCAGGCTCGTGCCAATCATCATCCCCCGGTAAAACTAAATCAGCACCTAAATCGATCAACATACCACCAATCTCACGTTGCCGGTTGCGTAGATTCTCCCAATATTGCTGGTTCTTCCGCCAGTTCTTCCAACGCTTCAAGTTGCGCCAATTTCGAACGAGGCGCGCATACAGTTTCATGTGCAACTTACCAGAGGTTGGCCACCATATTAGCAACACAAAAAACATGACAATCGGATTTATCATGGTGAAATAAGCGAGCAACCAGTGTTTGTTTAGCAATATGTAAATTGGGCTTTCGGTCGCCAGAAATATCACTGTAACCGATAAAGAAACGAAAATCCACCATATCGGGAACATTATCACAGCAGTACCTATTTTGAGAGTCCCGTGAATCGATTCCGACACACCACGCTTCTTTAGTTGCCACATGGTAAGATAATTTGCTTGATATGGTGGGACATTACCCAAAACCGCACTCCATGTCACTAAACCAAGCATCCAAGATGCAACCCAGAGCCATGCGGCAAGTGCTGCAGCATAGCCAATAAAAGTGGGTTTTTCAGGCTTAGCTGCAACATCATAGGGAGTCGCTTCAATAGATTCAAGTTCAGCAAAATATTCTTTCGAATTCTCAACTAATGGTGCAATTTTCTCAGGTTGGTTAGTGTTATAATATTCCCAACCAGCTCTCAGTCTCCTCGCCCCAATAACCGATTCAGCATAACTTGGTCGCTGAAGTTTCTCACCGCTCTGAGCAGCCCGCTCAGCATATGCGACACTTCTAGCAAGCCAAATCAAGCGCCTTTCCTCCCAAGTGGTCTTCGACAAACTGGCTCGCTTTAGTTCCGCTTCTATAGAATTGGTAACCTCAATTACCCAGACCTTGTCTGCTTCATGCTGCGATAATTGGTTGTCAGTGAGTTGTGGGATTGGTGGCAGAGTCATTGGCCGCTCCAGTATAACCGCGCCCCGTTCTCTAAATTTATTAGAATTTGAATAATGTAGTCCCACCGGAATTAGATTAGGCGGCGGCAAATTGTTAATTTGAGCATGGCGCAGGGCAGCAAGCATTATTCGTGCGGCGCCGGTTTTTGCTCTGGCCACATTTGCCTCGGTGTGAGTTTTGCCTTCTGGGAACAATAGTAATCTGCCGCCGTTAGCGACTGTAGTGCCAGCGTTTTCCAGCATCGTTGAATTTTTTTGCTTAGAAAATTCGGCATCCTCACTATCTGTTGTCCGATAAATCGGTAGTCCGCCACCTGCTTTTATCATGCGACCTAGAATTGGAAGTTCGAACAATGTGTGTTTAGCAAGAATCGATATTTTCCCGGGCAATGAAGCGTGGAGCAACATGGGGTCGATTAACCCACTTGGATGCCATGAAACATACATAACGCCTCCATTATGAGGTATGTTTTCGTTATCAACAATGTCTAATTCTCTAAACCAGACCGACATTAAGGAACGATTGAATTTCCGCAACAAACGGTACTTGAAATTGATTTTTCTATCGCCGTGGACATCTGGATCTTTGAGCCACGACATAAACCGTGGTCTCAGTATTTCACTCTTTATTGCACCGCTGCCCAACAAACAAACGCCTACTTTTCTGGCTTATTTTCGTAAATCGGCGCAAGTTGTTCTTTTCTTTTATTGACAAACACGGCAATCGCCGACGCAATGGATAATGCAATGAAAGTAAATCCTGGGGCCTCCTCAGATTGTTGCATATTTATCGAGTCGGAGTTCATTAGCATTACATCTATGGTAACCAACGGCGAGGATGAATGTCCTCCAGTGTCGTTGGATTGTAGACCTCTTATTGAGATTGTATGGTTCCCATCAAGATCGATTCCTGGGAGGTGTTCAAGTTGGTGTATAATGTCAATTCCGGTTATTTGTCCCTCGGTATCAGTCATCTCATAAGTATGGAGATTGGTCCAATCATCAACTATGTGATTACTACGCCATTGTATCGTTTCTATGCCGCCGCTAGTTAGAAACTTAATCGATTCACCCGGGCTCAGGTGAGTGTGGGTGTTATCATGAGTTGGGTCTGTTTCAATGGTTATTTGCATTGATGTATCAAATAAATAATATTTCTCTGCGGCAGCCAAAACTGATTCGAGTGCTCTAACCTCTCCATGGCCATAGACATTGTTTTGCCGATTCTTAGTTACGATGTTTTGGGCGTCGTTATCATCACAACCGTCCACGCCTGCTGGGTCGCCCATGTATGTGCAAGCCCGATATTCCGCGGTCTCTTGCATGAAATTGCGCACCTCAAATGGACTCAAGCCAGGATTGGCTTGCAACATCAACGCCGCAACTCCAGCCGCACCAGGAGTCGCCATGGAAGTACCCGACATGTCAGTATATTGATCGCCCGTATTGTGAGCAACAGACATTACACTGGAGCCAACGTAAGCAACATTTGGTTTGACTCTGTTTTCCTCGGTTGGACCCTGGCTTGAATATGCAGCGATTGAGGAATCTTTATCTAAAGCACCGACAGTTATTGCGTCCTCAGCACTTCCCGGGGTACCAATAGTTCCTCTACCTGCAGAGTTGCCGGCTGCGATAAACAAAGTAATGTCATTGTAAACCATCTCGTTAGCCATTCTATTGACACTGTCTTCCTCAGATGATGTCCACTCTATAATGCCAAATGCTCCCAAAGACATCGAAGCGACTCTTATGTTGTATTGATATCGATTGTCTATTGTCCACTGCATGCCTGCCATTACAACGGCAAATGACCCGGAACCGCCGGAATCTAACACTTTTACTCCGACGAGCTTAGCTTTTGGTGCCATCCCTGGGTTCTCATAGGTTGGCGCACCTGTCCCCGCAGTCGTACCTGCGCAATGTGAGCCATGTCCTTGGTCATCATAGGGGAATATCTCAGTCCCGTTAGTCATACTGGGGTTATTTACTGGGTCATAAAATGCGATGACCTTGGGGTCGCTGGTTTCTGGGTCATCATCTTGGTCATCAAGACTAGAATGAGCTCCGTCAATCCCTGTATCGATGATTGCGACGGTGGTCCCTGAACCATCATAACCCGTTTCTTGCCATGCTGTGTCGACACCATGTAAGGCCACTGCATCACCGTTTTGGATGGTCATAATACCATCTAATTCCAGCATCACGACACCGGGTAGTGTCGTAGTTTTCTCGAGCATTGAAACAGGCAGCCTACCCGCTAGTGCATCAATTCCCGGCAAGTACCAATCATGCTGATAATCAACCAATTCAATGAGCATGTCGACATCTGCTTCATCAGGAGTATGATCAAAATCGACAATTATCGGTAGAGTGCCATCTTTCAACAAGATAGGGTTGTCGATATGCCGCTCAATCATGTCGCCAATACCATTTTTGTTGCGGTCAACAGTGGTATCGACCCACCAACCTTCCTCCTCATCAACCGAAGATTCAGCATTTACTGGAACTACGGCACCGAGTGATGGTAATAGTAATAACGCGATTAAGGCAACTGAAACAGAATTACTAACCCTTGTCATACGGATAATCCAAGCATCACTGATTAATCAACAATTGGTATCAAAGTTCCGCACTTTCAATCACGCCAAATAGCGTGTGTTTCATCATTCACTACCCTGCTTGCGGTTTCTTGGCTTGGATACGCTCCCCAGTAAGACTCGCGCATTTCTTGGTTCGCCGACATGCAAGTTTCAACATCAGTTGGCCGGTCTGGTAGGATTTCAGATTGATTTAGGTGCGCTATAAGAGGCTGAATGTTTGATAGATTTACCAATCCCCAGCCAGTTTGTGTGCATGGTAATACCGGTGAAATTGGCATGGTACCAGATGTTGGATCCCATCCGAAATCCGGATACCATGCAGAGAGATTTATTGCCTCCCTCACCTGTGTATTTGAAACAGTAAAATTATGTCCATTTACCAGCATGCCTGACCTTTCCAGTGATGCTCCAGAACTATTGTCAGAATATTCGTGACGCAAACTTTGCAAGACGAAGGAAATAATTCCAGCAGTGCGGGGAGTCGCAAACGATGTCCCTGATGTTTCATGGTAACCGTCAATATCGTCATGATTAGGCAAATACTGTGTCCAGTCTGCAGATATGTCAGGGTATGAACCTGACATTATTTCTTTCTGGTCGTCGCCTTCTTCAGCATACCCTGCGATACCGATGGACCATGGTGGACCTGCTGTCGCATCTTGAATCGCTGGAGAAGGCGAATTATCTGCTGCACCAGTGTGGAGTTTGTGATTATCGACAACTGCAACCCTTGTTGCGTCCTCAATACCTGGAACCGGAATTGAACCTATTGCTCCAAATGACGTCGAAATAACATCGACGAGGGGTTGATTGGCCGCAGCCAGCACGGCGCTATCTGAAAAACCCTCAACAAAGAAAATTAC
>DALZ01000084.1 GCA_002496955.1 Euryarchaeota archaeon UBA128
TTTACATCGATTTTACGGGTGATTGGCATGCTACCGATTTCATCATCTCTATTTTCACTAAATAAATGTCTGATTGCCTTTGCAATAATGTAAATTAATAACCATGCCCAAAGCATACCCTCCAAGGCCAATACTAGATAGTAAAGTGGCCCTAATGAATGTAATAGTGCAATTCCATCATATGGGGTGCCGTGGATTCCAATAAACATGGATTGTGATAATAAATTAGCGCTAAACCAAATGACTAGTAGCCAAATCATAATCGATGATGTTGATATCTTCTTGCTCTGAGTCACATTAATCCTCATAGTATAATATTACCATTAAACTTGATAAAACCTTTGTTTTAATGCTGTTTTCCGGCGTAATTGAGTTGTTTCATACCATATTCCTTACTCTTCTGCGGAATCTTCTGATGTGTGACCGAGTGCGGCTAAACACTCGTCAACTGCTTCAAGCCACTCAACCGCAACAGCCTTTTTACCACCAGACTCGAGAAACAGTTCATTCCAGTGAGCTGCCCGTTCATCGTCCTGTAAAAATAGGTTAATTTTGTAAAGCGCAGAGTAAGCCATTGGATTCAGATGTTCCTCATCTCCGTCCCATGCCTTTTCAAAGCATTCAATAGCCCCATGAGGGCCTTGTAACTGACCACGATTAAGTGCGACCATACCGGCTTGACTCCAAGCAAGAGGCAAGCGGCCAATTAGCAATCCTCTGAACACCAACCAAGTTTGACCGCCGCCTAAGACAAGTAAGGCAAGAAAACCCGCCCAGTGCTCAAATTTAGTTAAATCGTCCCAGGTTCGAGTGATAAGTCCTGCAACACCAACACAAAACATGAAACCCGACATCGGAGCAACAAGAACCTCTCTACGGGTGTTTAACATGTGATGAATGCCGGCAACTAAACCAAACGCACCCACAACAGACAAAATACCGAGATGGGCGTCAAGACTAGTCGGATTTTCTGCCGACTGCCCCATCAGTAGCAACCCGGTGATTGTCAACATGAAATAGCCAAATCTCTTCGCAGGTGTAGGGAACGGCTGACTTCTAGCCCCGAGGATTAGGACTACACCGATGACTGCGTCGAATACTAGCAGTATCCACACCATATCTGCTTCTGATAAGATCATGCTATCGACAAACCTCCGATTGATGGGTCATCTTTGAGTATTTGGTCATTCTTTGTGATATTTAGTACCTTTAATTATTTCAGTGGCCCGATACACCTGTTCAACCAACACAACTGCCGCTAATTCATGAGGGAACGTAAGTCTCGAAAGAGCAATTAGATTATCATGCCCGATGCTATATTCCTGCCAACCCTGCGCCGGGCCAATTGCAAGTTCAACATCCCTGTCAGCAATTGACCAGCCTTGAACTAGTTTGCTGAATTCAATGGAATTATACTGAGTCCCAGATTCATCGAGGAGATACAAGTTGGTATTCTTGTCTAACTGGGCAAAATAATCTCCAACAGATTTCTTTGAATCATGATAATTTAGTTTGACCCCTACCTTCCTGAGACGATTTTGATAATTTTTTAACATTGAGGAGTAGGCTTTCTCCTTGGCCTGCCCGTGAATATGGATAGTTATTCTTCCCATGTATAGCACACATGGTGTGAGTTATTGAAAGGTTCACTCAATTTACGCCAAATGATGAACCAACTTCAAAAACTAGTAGCATTACGGTAACATATGGGATGGTGGCCGTTTTCTAAATCGAAATCGTCCAAGCGAGTCATCAGCCCGATTACCAAAGATGGTCGAACTTGGCTACTAGAACTGAGAGACATGTGTGAGCGTAATTTCGATAATCCTGAAGAAGCTAAACGCCGAATTAGACAAATGCAAGTTGAGTGGCAAGAATGTCTGGACAACGGTTCGCTCTCAGGTATAAACAAGGAAGCACTAGAGAGCAGAGCGATACGATTGCTCTCCAGCAGTGATGTTGAGTGGCTGAGGTGGTTAGACGACCTAGAATTCTGGAAAACCGGATGGAAACCTGTATCAGAATCCTCAGACAAGGTTTGAAATGGGTATTAACGGTGGCGACACTATGTCAAAAGCGACATTACACATGTTGCACACCTGTCCATTTTGTTGGAAAGTAAGAGGGGTTATCGAATATCTCAACCTAGATGTAGACTACATTTCCGTGAACGGATTGAAAATCAAAAAAGCAGTCTCATTCGCCGGCGACTGGGGAAAAGTACCCGTGTTTACCGATGAAAATGGGCAATTTTACACCGATTCAACCCCGATTATGAAGTATCTCGACGAAAACTACAACTCAGGAAAGTTACAAACCACAGAAGATTCTGAACGCACCGATAAATGGATGAAATGGGCAGACACAAAAATGTCAAAGGCTACTGTGCCGATTCTTTACGGAACGCTCGGCTCCGCATTTAAGACTACCACAAGAATCTCCAAGCTGGAAGAATTTGGTTTCATTTCAAAGCGACTGTATGCTTGGTTAGGGTTCCCAATAATGTGGGGAATTATTGCCAAAAAAAGAGTCAAGCAAGACGGCCGCAAACCCAAGCAGTTGTGGCATGATTTGATGACTGAGTTTACTAACGAACACAATGGCTTGGACTATTTTGGCGGTGACAAGCCAAACATTGTCGACTTCTCGGTGTTTGGTTACATGCGGTCCATTTCGCCGTTCCCACAATTCTCTCTGTTGACAGATCACGTCAATGGCATGAGCTGGTACAACCGCATGGAATCGTTAATTTCTCAGGGTTGATTATGAGCAATATCGAACTTAGCGGCCTCAAATTCGAGTTGTTGGCGGGCGATTCGGTCTTTATTGGAGAAAACAAAGGTGGATGGATTTATGGGGGCCAAAGGCCCAAGCATGAAGTGCGGTGTCCTGATTTCTTTATCACCAAAACACCACTAAGTCTGGATGAATTATCCTATATTCTTGATTCTGAACTATCTCCAGGTGATGAAAGGACTTGGAGTGGCGAACGGTTAAGTGCAATCCTAGCAATTCTCAATGAGCGACTTGTTGAGGTTAAAGAAAAATTACCTTCGCATTGCCAATGGGAAATCCGATGCCCAACACAAAGCGAGTGGTTACACGCCAAGGAACAGGAAGTGATTAGTCCGCAGTGTGGGGCAAAGGAAATTCTAGCGGACTCTGTTTCCTCCAACTACCGTGGTGCTATGATGGACGGTAGGCCACGCAAATTTGAGGGACATGGGCCGATGCAATGGCATACTGCAACGATGGAGATTCATCCCCGTAATGATGCGATTTTCGCTTTGTCTAGCGCCCCGATGGATCGAAATAACTCCGGACTATCGGTTCGGTTAGTAATAACCCCCATTCGCGAAGGCCCCCCTAGGAAAGTCCCGTCACGAGCAGACTATGGCGCAAACATTCGTTCGGAATTACTGTGGACTACACTTCTCGGTGTCTTGCCTTCATTTGCCATTCCTTGGCTAAGAGGCATGGGCGATTATGTCTTTACTGGTTGGGTTAACCTACTGTTTGGTGGCCTCTGCGCAGGATTTGTTACCGGAGCATTTTGGCGGCCTAGGAGACCTATTGTGATGTATGAAGATGGTGAATAATGAGGCTTGCTCGTTGGGAATATCAGTCCTTGGGGTTTGATGCCAATGTTTCCCAGTATGAATCCTGCCTAATTGCATCCGCAGAACATATTGTTGCCATATTGACTATGTGCCTTACACCGTCCGAGCGTGCAACAAGTTGTACTGGCTTATCCATACCTTCGAGGATTGGTCCGGTCATTTCTGCACCGCCCAATTCTTCGAGTAGTTTGTATGCTATATTTGCGGCTGCGAGATTAGGTAACACCAAAACATTGGCCGGACCTTGAAAATTCATGAACGGATAGTCTGATTGCACCGAGGTATTGAGCGCAGTATCAGCCTGCATCGGTCCATCAATCACTAAAGTGGGATCTATTTCTTTGGCGATGGCAATGGCTTCCTCTATTCTTGTCGAACGCTGCGCTCTAGTGCTACCAAAATTAGAAAAAGAAAGCAGGGCGACTTTTGGATTGACACCAAACCTACGCGCTATTTTTGCAGTTTGAATAGCAATTTCGGCTAGCGTTGGGCTGTCTGGATACACGTTTACAGTGGCATCGGCGAGAAATATAGTTCTGCCTTTGACATTAACCATGTAACATCCAATCACACAGTGAGCAGATGTATCCGAACCAATGACTTCTATGGTTGGTCGTAAAACATCAGCATAATTTCTGCTGACTCCGCCCACAAATCCGTCTGCATCACCACTAGCAACCATTTGGCTAGCGAAATAAGGCCGGCTCTTGAGCAATCTTTCAGCATCCTCCAATGTCATGCCTTTTCGTTGACGACGTTTGAATAATGCTGGCGCATATACCAACTTCCTCCTCTCATCATACCTGGGGTCAAAAGCGTCATAACTAAAGTTCAGTTTCAATTCCTCAACCATTGAGTCAATTCTTTCTTTTGAACCTAACAATATAGGGTGGCATATCCTCTGCTCAACTAACTGTGCGGCAGCCCTTATCACTTTTTCATTATCACCTTCAGGGAAAACAATACGCTTGCCGCGCCCTCTAACCTGATTAATCATGTGACGCATGATTGAATAAGATAGGCCTAATCTTGACTCTAATTCTTCACGATATTTGGCAATTGAAAATTCCTTTTTGCTAATTTGGGTTATACCTTCATCGACTGCAGCCTGAGCAACTGCTGAAGCCTCCCAAATCAGGACTCGTCTATCGAATGGTTTAGGAATTATATATTCTGGACCAAATTGCATAGTCGCTCCGTCATAAGCCTCAGAAATGTAATCTGGAACTGGTTCTTTGGCCAATTCAGCAAGTGCTTTTGTCGCAGCCATTTTCATGTTTTGAGTAATGTCTGTAGCTCTGACATCCAAAGCCCCGCGGAAAATGTATGGGAATCCGAGAACATTGTTCACCTGATTTGGATAATCTGAACGCCCAGTAGCCATTATCGCATCATCTCTTACCTCGCTAACCTCTTCTGGAGTTATCTCTGGGGTTGGATTTGCCAGTGCAAAAATAATTGGTTTATCAGCCATATTAGCAATCATTTCCTTGGTTACTAAGCCGCCTTTAGAAAGTCCGAGCAAGACATCTGCCCCCAATAGCGCTCCGGCAAGGTCGCTTTCGGGGATGTCATGGGCAAAAGCAGCCTTGTATTCATTCAATTCATCATTCATCAGGCGTCGCTTTGTTAGCACTCCTTTACTGTCGACCATGCGGATATTCTCACGCTTAACCCCTAGAGCAACGTAGTGATTTGCGCAAGCAATTGCTGAGGCCCCTGCTCCAAGAACAACCACGGTCAGTTTGTCTAACGATTTTCCTTGAAGTTCAACTGCATTAATCAAGGCCGCTCCAGAGATGATGGCAGTCCCATGCTGATCGTCATGCATGACTGGAATATCGGTTTCTGCTGCTATTCTCCGCTCAATTTCAAAGCATTCTGGGGCTTTAATATCCTCAAGGTTTATCCCACCAAAGGTCTTTGATATATTCACTACCGTTTGAATAAATGATTCCGGATCTTCACTATCAACTTCAATATCAAAGACATCAATATCTGCGAAGGTCTTGAGCAGCAAGCCTTTACCCTCCATAACCGGTTTACTTGCTAGTGGGCCGATGTTGCCAAGTCCTAAAACCGCCGTACCGTTTGATATAACGGCAACCAAATTCGCTTTCGAGGTATACTTGTAGGCTGTCTCTGGTTTGTCCGCAATTTCTAGACATGGGTATGCTACTCCTGGCGAGTATGCTAGACTCAGTTCATGAGCGGTTGAATGAGGTTTAGTTGGCACAACCTTGATTTTACCATGAGGTTTTGCGGCATGGTAGTTAAGAGCATCTTGCTTGAGTTGTTGCTCACGTCGATCTTCCAAAGTGGTCACTTCCAAAACCTCGAAACTCGATTCGATGTTTGATTGTTTGGGGCGATACACTAAACAAAAACCGGTTTTTTTGGGCTAATTTTAACCGGCGTATGTCTGATACTTTGTCGAACGAACGAGGGCCGCGTTCAAATAGTGAAAGATGCGCCAATATAATGATGAACAGTAGGTCATTAGTGGTTGATGCGTTTGCTAAGGCGCGCCAAGCTGTTTTGCTTACTGCACTAATGCTCATCACTTCGTTAAGCCCCCTGATGATGGTGGCGCCAGTCTCAGCCCACCTGACTGACAATGAAACGATTTGGCCAAAACAAGCGAGTAATGATACTGGATGGGTGCAACTCGATGCGGTTGGTGCCAACCCAGACATTGGTTTGGCTGCGAGTGCTAATTGGGGCTTGGAGTTCGCACCCGGCGCACTACTATCAAATGTAACAATGGAAGTTCGTGTCAATGGAAGTAATAACCTGATTATTGAAGAGCCTGTAATCACAGCAAGTGATGTTGGAGTCAATCTTTTTGATTGGTCAGGCTTAGGTATGCTTGGTTCAAGCGACTCATTTACCAGTCAAAATCCTCACACTGGGAGACTAGCGCCAAACAGTGAATCCGGTGCCTATTGGACATTGCCTTCGGGGGCACAAATAAATGAATTGATAATCGAGGCCTTAGCACCTGTTGACCCTGCTGTGACGTTTGAACCGGTGGATTTAGAGATTGGCGATTATGCTATTCATTTGCTCGACGGCAGAATGTATCTTGCGATAGGCAACGCTCTACTTATCATCGATTACAACAATGATCCAAAAATTATTGATATATTAGAGTTTGAAAATGCGGGTAACATTGTTGACCTAGAAATTGATGCTGTTGGACTAATATTGCACATTCTTACTGACAATGACTATTTTCATGCGATTTCCCTTGTTGATACATCTATTTTAACACCATTACCGGAGACCGTATTTGACTTGGATACAATTGAATTCGTCCAATTTGACCAATTCATAATCGCTAGTGACGGAACCCCTTACGCTGCAAATTCTGACAGGATAGTGATATTTGATGGCAATGATTGGAATAATTTGTTAATAAAAAATTCTGTTGGGAAGGCACTAGACATTATCGAAATTGGCGATGTTCTATATTTTTCTTTTGAAAATGGCGGAGTGATTAGATGGGATTTAACAACAAATTCCGAATTGTCAGCTTGGTCAAGTGCCAATAATCTACATTCTGATTCTGTCACTTCTTTCCACCTTTCTGGTAACCAACTTCTTTTGGCCTCAGAAGATTCAGGGCTGGCTCGTTATGACTGGAATACGGGGTTCTGGCTCTCGACATGGACCGAAAACAATTGGCTCACCTCAAACAATGTTGCTGATGTTGTGGTTTCCAACGGCATAATGGCCATACTTAACGGCGATTCTATCCAGACCTACAATACCCAAAATGGGGTATTTTTGCAGAATTATGACTTAACCGATTACGGATTAATTGAAGATGGTAAGAAATTACTCAAGTGGCCAAATATTGGTCAACGCTCGCCATCTAACGAGAGTTTGTTAGTCAGCGACGGCGGTGGCGACTTAGCCATATTTGACACAGCAGCGAGTCCAATGTATCGTGAAAATAT
>DALZ01000143.1 GCA_002496955.1 Euryarchaeota archaeon UBA128
AAGAGCGGAATAATTCTTCATCCGAAATTATCCAATACAAATACTGGGCGACCATTGCTCATGGGGATATTAAATTTAACACCAGATTCGTTTTATCAAGGATCTCGTCTAACTAAGAATGGTGCTATCAAACAAGCAGAAAATATGATACAAAGCGGCGCCGATTGGATAGATATTGGTGGCGAATCCACCAGACCGGGAGCCACTCCTATATCTATAGAAGAGGAACTAGAGAGAGTTATTCCGGTGGTAAATAACCTCCGCAAGAAATATCCTAATTTGCTGATATCAGTTGATACTAGAAATCATGAAGTTGCTCGCCAGGCCATAGCAAGTGGTGCAAATATGATAAACGATGTTTCTGGTTTAAGAGATCAAAAAATGCTCGATTTAGTGGTTGATAGCAAATGTGCAGTTTGTATAATGCATATGCTTGGTGAACCGGGCAATATGCAAAAGCAGCCAGAATATCATAATGTTGTTGAGGAGGTTATCACATACCTAGAGAAAAGGGCTGAGCAACTTATCGAACGTGGGCATCCAAGAGATTTGATTGCCATCGACCCCGGCATTGGCTTTGGCAAGACACAGGAGCATAACTTAGCCCTGATGAAGGCTGTAAAACGTTTCAAAGCATCTGGGTTTGCCGTCCTTTGGGGTATCTCAAGGAAATCGATAATCGGTCACATTACGGGTAAAACTAACCCTGAGGATCGGTTGCCTGGAACACTCGCTTCGTCTATTTACGGCGCAATCAATGGTGTTGATATCCTTAGGGTCCATGATATTGACGAGCATAATGATTTGCTCGAAGTATTTGAAAAATTGATTGATTAGATACCACCAATCAAACCAGCCGCAGCAACCCAAGCCCCCAACATACTACCAAGATTGGTCAGTGCCGTTACTAATAGGACCCGTCCCGCTTTATTTGTCCAAAAGCTGCCATACGATTCTAATTTTAGAAACTCTTGCAAATCTTCAGCAGTTGGCTCTGCTACTTTTAGTTGCACATAACCAGCAAACCAACCCGCAGCAAGAGTCGGATTGAGCGACGTTATTGGTGATGCTAAAGCCGCTGTCAAAACCGATAAAATATGGCCTCTAGCAATTATGCAACCGATGGCTGCTAAAATTGCATTAGCCAGAGTCCATACGGTGAATAAGTCGACAATGTCGACACTATTTCCGCGGAATAGAAAGAATCCAAGTAGACCAAATACCAGTAATGGTATCAACCAAGGAATACTTTTGGCCAGTAATGAACGCTCTGGCACCACAGACAATTCAGATATACTATGTTTAGCGGATTTGTTCTGCAAGTGATTTTCTATTCCTGTCAAATGTCCTGCGCCAACGACCGCCAATATTTTCTTATTTGAATCAATTTTAAGCAGCTTTTGAGCAAGATATTCATCCCTTTCATCGATTAATACCTCTCCTGCACCTGGTGAAAATTCTTTAAGTTCATTCATCAAATCAGACAAGATGTCGCGTTGCTCTAATAATTCATCAAGGTCAACTTCAGTATCATCTTCATCATCGCCGAGCATTGAGAAAATGATCTTAAACTTCTCGCGAAGGCGCATTTTCCGCCATGCTCGCCGTAGTGTTGTTTGAATGTCTCGGTCAATTAGTGCAACCTCTATTCCCAAATCCTCAGCGATATTAACGGCTTCCAGTAATTCAGCACCGGGTTGCTGGCCTTCATCAAGTCCCAACTTACGTTGCTCAGCAGCAAGTAACGATTGTAATAAAACAAGTGGAGCTTTACCTTCCTTTATCACTTTGAGCAAACCCTCTTTGTCTAATCTCCTATCGCTTACCAAAGAATCATAGCGGGATTTACACAACTCTACTGCAACAACCTCTGGTTCATATTCAGCGATTTGTTGCTTAACCGCTTCGACGCTTTTTGTTGAAATGTGTGCCGTCCCCAACAACCGTAAATTTGGGTTTATATCTACAACCATTGAATTTGTAATATTAACACCTCAATTAGTAAAAATATCCTCTAACAATTGCTTTGTTCTATCCATCACTATCTTGTGGTAATGTGGTTCATCTAAATCCGCTTGTTGTGCAAAGAAATCTAACGGGATTTGCCCGCCGCCTAGTGATTTATGACCTCCTGCTAGACCGTCAGGAAATGCTCTTGATAGAGCCTTTCCAACATGAAAATCAGCTTTATTTGAACGTACGGAAAGTATTACTTTGCTTCTCCTCAATCCGTAAGTTATCACCGTATCAATACCTTCGGTGGGTAGTAAGAAATCTGCGATTTGAGCCAGAGAATCACGATCCGTCAGATTATGGACTGGGGCCAATATCAGCTTGTCAATTTGCTGTTTGTCGCTCAAAGCGTTACTAAATGATTCAAGAGCCGCAATTGACCTTGGAGGCATCTCAATTGCCCTTAACTTGTCCTTATCTACCCAAGCATTAATCCATAGTAGGGCTCTTACATCGACTGCGTTGAAGTTCCTGGTAAAGCCAAGAGTGTCTGTTTTAATCCCAAAAGCGAGGGCTGTTGCAACCCGGGAATTCATGGCAAAATCACTACTCATCAGCAATGAGGCAACCATTGATGATGTTGATGAATATTCAGAACTAACCATCGCCAAATCTGCTGTCACTGAGTCGTCGACTGTGTGGTGGTCGATGATAATATGTGGTATACAATTTGTCGGCATGATGTTATTAGCACCAGGGCGATGGAAATCTACTGCAACTATAATGTCTGATTCTTTTATCAAATCGGTTATTTCCCAATCTAAAATCAGTCGACGCACAGGGATTGCTAACTCTCTTACCATGGCCTGATTCTGATGATGTTCAATAGTCCCGCCGTGGACAATCTGCGAGGAGTGCCCGTGACTGGCAAACAACTCACTCATCGCAAGTGCCGATGCCAGAGCGTCCGGGTCCGGGTTGTCGTGACAGAATATCGTAACCTTGCTGTTATCAGAAATTGTGCTGATATAGTTTTCGAGGGTAATAGCGCCCTCTTTTCGCTCCCAACCTCTAATTCTATCCTGCATTGCGGAGAACGAAATATCATCAATGCTGATTAAATCATAACCGTCTCCCTCGATTGCTATGGTTGTCAGGATTGGGGTTTTTGGCCATTTACGCTTTATTGCTTCGAGCGGTTGAGAATCACTAATTGATTTTGTATCTAGATACAGGATGGCAGTGGGTGAATTATTTGTTAGTGGTAAATCGGCCAATGGTAATGATGAGGGCAGCGCAACTATCTCACAGTCTTCAAGAATTTCACCAATGGGGAGATCTTCTGCCAGACCAATAAGTGTGCAAGGTTTTCTGGTTGAACACCATTTTGCCAGCCTGAGGCCGAGCCCACTAGAGCCAAATATCAGAAACATGTCAAACACTTGATACAAGCTTGCTTAGTTATGCAAACAGGACTGGTGCTTCCCTTGCAACTCCTTGAACTTCAAACAAGTCTCTTCTCTGACATCCCTTAATTGATGCCACAAAGGTAGTAGGAATCATTTGAATTGCTTTGTTAAAGTTGGTCGATGCTGCGTTATACATCTCCCTGCGATCCGCAACCTGATTTTCTATCGACACCAATTCATTTTGCACATTGAGGAAACTGGAGTCCGCTTTAAGTTCGGGGTATGCCTCCGCAACTGCTGTGATTCTTGGCATCATGTTGGCCATCATTGATTCGGCGGCAGACACGCCTTTGACATCATTATTTTGTAGAGCACCGGCTGCCATTTGCCTAGCCTTGGCAAATTCCATGAATAATTCTTTTTCGTGGGATGCATATTTGCTAACCGCTCTTTCCAAATTTGGCAACATATCATAACGTTGTTTGAGCAGAACGTCGATATTCGACCATGCTTGGATGGCATTTTCTTCTAAACCGACCAAGCGGTTCCATGTTGAGAAAAACCAGATTATGAAAAATAAGAAAATTACGCCTATTA
>DALZ01000146.1:0-216 GCA_002496955.1 Euryarchaeota archaeon UBA128
GATTAGAACGGTATTTTGCCTCCCTCGAGATTCGGCCATTGGGCATGTGACAGGTTCGATGGAAATGAATTAAACGCAAAAAAGTTCAGAGAGCAAGAATTCATTAGTCACTGCTCCTGTGCCTGTCTAGGTGAAACCATGGCCTCAGGTAAGAAACAGACAAAGGCGTCAAAGTTGACGGCAATTCCCGGTGTCGGGGCTGCGACAGCAAAGAAG
>DALZ01000146.1:571-890 GCA_002496955.1 Euryarchaeota archaeon UBA128
GCTAAATTGGATACGGTATCAAAAGTAGCGACTGCAGGAGCCGCTAAATTAGTCAAAGCCGGAATACAGGCAGCGGTCGCAAAAAAGATTGCAGGTGCGGCAAAAAAGCTTGACTCTGCATCACAAACTACCAAGAAAACTGCAACTGCGGCGAAGAAAGCGGTTAAAGCAGCCCCTGCAAAGGCTAAGACCGTTGCGAAACAAGCACCGGCTAAGGCAAAGGCTGCAACTCAATCAGCAGCTAAAAAGACTGCTGAAAAAGCCAAAAATCTGGCAGCAAAAGCGAAGAGCAAAGCCACTTCAAAATCTACTCCCAAAA
>DALZ01000146.1:1226-3013 GCA_002496955.1 Euryarchaeota archaeon UBA128
CAAAACCAAGAAAATCGGCCCATCTAAAGATACCCCTATCAGTAAGATGGCTTGGTTCAAAAACGCCAAAAAATAATTTCGCGAATTGTTCAAAGACCGCTTGTCCTTTGACGGGGCATGCCAAGGCGGAAGTATGGGCGGCTGCGAAAGACTGTTGAACTTCCCCCCAAAGAAAATTGCTCTCGTTGTAGGTCAGGAAAATACTGCCCAATACCGGGGCACGAGGGACAGGTGGTGAAGCCTCACCGATCATGGATGGGGCCAGAGAAGGTGTCAAAGCGTAAAGCGAAAAAAAACTAATCTATTCCGACAACGCTAGTCGATGGTGTGTTCTCAACAAGTTCTTCGATGGGAGAGTCGCTTTCAGCTATACTACTTCTCATCGATTGAGCTCGATTGTATACCTCACGCAAGGTTTGGTCAGAAATTTCGAGGTAAACCCTTGTCGTAGCGATACTACTGTGGCCAAGCAATTTCTGAATTGAAACTAAATCAGCTCCACGTTCTAATAGTCCGGTGGCAAAGTTATGTCTCAGTACGTGGGGAGTTAACTTTCCTTTGGGTAAGCCAGCCTCAGTAGCGAGTGCATCCATTAATCGTTGAACTCCCCTTGGCTGTATTCTGCGGCCGGCAGAATTTAGCAACAAGGCGTCAAACTCACCTTTTACTCTCGACTCTCTCACTGGAAGCCATGCGTTAATCATAGTCAAAGAGCGTTCAGTGAATAGCACTAATCGGTCTTTGTCGCCTTTACCGCCAATTACTTTGGCAGACTTATCCTGGATGTCAATATCACCAAGATTTAGTTTGCAAACTTCGCTAACTCGTAAGCCAGTATCGAGCATCAGCGTAACAACCACCGAGGCTACGGGATTTTCGCTGGTTTTTGCGGCGTCAAGCACCATGGTAAGTTCGCGCCTTGTCAGCGTCCTTGGTAACCGCTTTCCAGTTCTTGCACGGGTCAAGTGTTCGGGCCATCTGTGACCGAGCCATTTCAGTAAATGTCTGGCGGCAGCAAGCCTAGCATTGTATGTTGTAGGACGTAAATCTGACAAGCTGTGAGTCCATAAGTCGATGCGGCCATTGAATGGCTCCATTCTTTGTGCTAGTTCGAATATTGTCATTTTGTTATATTCTGATTCGCTAAGCACGGTTTCACCCGGAAGCAGGGTTTCGATGTAAGATCGTAAACCAGAGATGTAGGATTTTTGGGTATTTTCAGATTTGTTTTCAGATTTCAGTTGGCGTTTGTAGCAATCTAGCCACGGTAGATTCCTCAAGTGATACAAACGTGGCGGGACGGGAACTTCTTCATCGGTGAGACGTAATTGACTGGGCCTCAAGGCCCTTCGTTCTCGTCTAAAGTTTCCTCTGCTTTTATCCATTGGCGTCACCGCCTTTCGCCGTAGCGAACGTGCATCCCATGCCCCGGAGGGCAAGGCGAGGATAGTGGTGTAAGATATCAAACCATCGGGGTAACAGCATCAGCGACAATGTCAGTTTTTACCATACGGAATCCACTCACTACCATTCCACCACATTATCGTTCGGTCAGACATCTGGCGCCATGAATAACCATTGGCGTCAGTCCATTGTTGCAATACTACTGGTTCAAGGTTGGGTAATGGAATCGCCGGAAGTGGAGCAATCGCTTCTATCGATTTAGTGACTGTAGTAGCAGCCTTGTTTGACCTTTTACTAACCACCGCAATAATTACCCCAACAACGATGATGGCTATTGCTCCAATTAGAACATAAACAAACTTATTATCATCGCTGGATTTACT
>DALZ01000146.1:3399-8028 GCA_002496955.1 Euryarchaeota archaeon UBA128
CCTGCTCAACGATTTTACACCCGGAAGCATCTACAGTGACATTTGCTTCGCTGTCAGGGCAAATATCCACTGCATCAATTATCCCATCGCCATCGCGATCAACATCGACAGCGGTCTCATTCTCATTGTCCGCAGTCTGATTTTCGTTATTTGTTGAGTTAGTCGGTGACTCGACTACCTCGCCACCAGGTTCATCGACGTCAGTCTCATTGTTGTCATCACCACCATGTTGATCATCAGTAGTGTTGTCTATCATAATCGGTATCTGGAGTGTTAGTGTGTGTAGGGCGTTAGTTGTTTGAACCGATAATAATGGGGTGAGAGCGAAATCTACTGTGATATTGTTTTGGCTGTAAGTTGCTGACGCAAAGACGGTTAGTGTGTTGTCAAGCATCGCTGATGAGGTAGGGTTGTAGGTTACGACAATCGGTCCATTGCTGCATTCATCGCTAAATGAGCTCAGCGTTATTGTGACGCCGGATGGGACAGTGCATGTGAGCAACCATTGGTTGTTGAAAAATAGATATTGTTCATATTCGGACAAATCAATGCTAAGTGGTATTGTGTGAGTGATTGGCAATTCGAAACTATCAGTATACTCAGAGGCTTGTGAAAATACCTGTCCAGTGATGTTTGGGTGCGGTGCTAAATCAAAAGAAACCAAACTGGTATAAGACTCGTTGAAATTGATATCGAAGCCAATTGTAGCTGAGTCAAAGTTGCCAAGATTCTCGACTAGAATCTTTAGGTTTACCTGTTCTAGGCTGTAAACGAGAGTCTTGTATGCGCTAAACTCGGCAATGGTTTGGTTCTGACCATCCATTAACACCCGATAATCAAACTCAAGATTAGTCGGTTCAAGATTCAGAATT
This sequence comes from Euryarchaeota archaeon UBA128, assembly GCA_002496955.1. GTDB lineage: Archaea > Thermoplasmatota > Poseidoniia > Poseidoniales > Poseidoniaceae > MGIIa-L1. The sequence goes on from DALZ01000146.1 coordinate 4,272, forward strand.
CGGTCATAATAGCCTAAGTTGATGACACTGAGGTTGAACAGAAAATAATCCCGGTTGTAGGTAAACAAATCAGGAATTTTCTGAGCCGGAATTTCGGCGTCCTCGCCTGCTGTAAATTCTAACGTGTAGTTAAAATCGTTGAATGTTAAATTAGCGGATGGATAGACATTTTCTAAGACAATCATTCCTTCGAGAATCACGTTATCTCTGGCGATATAAATTCGGTCTCCATCATCATTCTCGTAATATATTTCGACCTCAAATGGAATCTTGAACATCTCATCCCTGTCGCTAGAAGAGGTGGGAATTAGGACTTTAATCTGGAGTATAATCTCTTCTCCAGCCGCTAATGTGCCGATGGATAATTCCTCTGATTCATTGGCCCATTCAATACGAGCATTTTGAGCACTGTTGCCGATGTCTATCGAGTGAGAAAATTCTGTTTCTACTTCTCCAGAATTTAGCAGGTGTATATCGATTACTTTCGCTTCACAACTACACAAAGTGATTGGCTCATTTGAATTTCTTATGCCGAAATAATAGCTTTGGTTAGTGACTTTGACATCATTTCTCTCAGCGGAGGCAATTGCTCCATTGGTGTAGGTTAAATCAACAACAATCGAATAGTTGCCACTCCAAATTGTGTTTGGATAGGTGTAATTTTGAGTTATCGTGGAAATTTCTGCAGACTCTTCTACCGAGAAATCAGTCGTCATCACACTGAATTGTTCGAATAATTGCAGATCAGGGCCAATGAAGAAACCAGTAATATCGATTCGCTGCAAATCGTATGTAGCAGTGATTTGTTCAAATGTAATAGAATACTGCATGGTTGAGAACTCTGTGTAATTATTCGGTGACCATGTAAGGACTTCGGGCGAGGTTAACGAATCACCGGGGCGATGTATCAAAAAATCGAAATCCGAATCGCTTGACGAAAATTCGTTGACATCGATTGGTTTTAGACTCTGTATATCTTCGTTGTTTTGTGTTATGCCTAGATATGAGGTCAGCAATAGCACGACGATAATCGCAGACACTAACCTATTGGGCATATGGGTGAAACCACTGATATCCTTTTTTGAACTTTGTCTTAGATGATTAGGCCCGCTCCAACTCTCTTTGGACCGCGCTGATTGATTGCTCTGCGACCCCGAGAATAGCACTTTTCAAAGAGGCGCGAAGTTGGCTTAATTCTCCATAGCAAATAATGACGTCATCATACCTTAATTGCACATCTGACTCTGGATTCCAAAGCAATTTATTTTCTCTTGACAAGGCGAAAACCGGTATATTGTGACTGGATTTGAATAAGTCAGCAATTCTTTTACCGACCATTACTGGATGATTGCGTAGCTGTAATGACAGGACTCCTGAGCCCGGCACAGTCCGCAGCAACTGGTCCAAATCTACCTCGGAGAACGCGGTTTCATTCATGACATAGTCAATAATAGCTCCAGCGACATTTACTCCGCTAGCTTTCTCGATGCCTTCCAAACCGGGCGAAGAGTTAACCTCGAGAACCAATGGTCCATTGTTGCTCTCAAGCAGGTCTACTCCGGCAATATTGAGCCCCAATACTCTCGCAGCACGGCATGCCTGCTCCTCGAATTCTTGGCTAATTTCGACCTTTTCAACCGTGCCGTTGAGGTGATAATTACTGCGGAATTCTCGACCTCGTGCCTTTCTACGCATTGCCGCTACTACCTTGTCGCCAACAACTAATGCTCGGATGTCTTGGCCGTGAGACTCAGCGATGTATTCCTGAACAAGCACTGATTTTCCAGTAAGCAGTAGTCCTTGAATTAAACTTCTTGACTCGTGGATTGTATGGCGGAGGAACACTCCCTGGCCTTGAGTTCCCTGAGTTACTTTGATGACTACTGGTAGGCCTCCGACAAAGTCTATTGCTGGCTCGACATCTATGATATCTCTAACATAGGTAGTTTTGGGAACGGGGATTTTGTTACGAGCCAGAATTTGTGAGGCGTGTAGTTTATCCCGGCTCTGAAGAATTCCCTGCCCGGTATTAGCGGTCCAAATTCCCAGTTGTTCAATGTGTCTTAGTACTGCGACACCGTGTTTTGTTATCGAGTGTCCAATCCGTGGAATTACTGCGTCATGAGTAAAAGGTTCACCAGCATAATGGACATCGATTGCTCCATCATCAACGAATAATGAGAATTTCATCGGGTCGGTTACTTCTACCTCAATCCCTCTAGCTCTAGCTTCTTGAACTAACCGTCTTGTGCTGTAGAGCCTTGGCCCTCTAGATAGCACGGCTAGTTTAATGTCCATAGACGGTCGTAAAACCGTTCCTTTTTGATATCATCGCTGTAATTATATGTTATACGACAATAGTGTCTTTGAAGTGCTAATCAAACTTGCATCTGCCATGCCAGAGCCAGAATTGCCTTCTGAAAGCGAGCCAAAAGTGGAACCGGAGGCGCCATTGTCCAACACTGAAGTTGAGGATGAACACGAGGATATCGAAACTTTAGATTCGCTGCAACAATCCTTGAAAAAATCTCGTTGGAATGTCTTTATGTTCTTGGGATTGGCATTTTTGATGTTTGGATTTGCCCTTTTCCCAATGCCGATGGATGCAGATTTTGAATATGGAACGGCTGAGAAAGATCTAGGATTTGTCTGGGGGCCTTCACTTGGCGGTGAGGATTTTATGGATGTGCCGTATGAGGTATCAGTCAAGGTTGACGCACTTCCTGCAACCACTGGTAACATAACATTGCAGGTCTATGTTCTTCAAATTGATGATTGTGACGATCCCGAAGCAGCTAGTAGTGCTGAAACCAAAGCACAAGCTGGCGGCAGCCACGAATATCAGTATGGCTACATTGAATCACCTGTTGAAGGAAAGACCTACAAATTTGACTTCGACCTCGATATGGGACAATATTGTCTAAACGCCAAAGCGGTAGGACCGGATGGAACCATTGTCGACCCAAGTAGAACCAATCTAGAAGTCACCGGTAAACTATGGCCTAACCAAGTGATTGCGGGTATACCAGGAATAGTATTTTTGGGGCTGTCGACATTTGCCTTCGTCGGAGCGCAGAAAGTTGGCAAGAAAGTCAAGGCAATTTTGGAATCTGAGAAGGTAACCAAAGAGCAGATGGTTCTAGCAGAGGCAAGGCAACAGAGAATCGTGGCAGGCCCAGGTGGGCCACCCAAGTCAGTCCAAGGGCCCGGCGGGCCACCTAAAGTAGTTACAGGCCCGTCTGGTGCACCACCTAGCCAGACAACTGCGGGCCCAGTCAATGTTGCACAGAGTTCCGGCGAAACAACTAGGACTGGCCCACCACCAGCTGGGCAGGCAGAGGAGCCATCTTCTGCTGAGGCCAGCGACGGTTCGACATTTGAAGATGCAGGTAACGGCTACTACTATCGGAAATTAGCCAATGGCAGCTATGAACAGCAGATCTATGTCAAAGATAACTCTGGTCAATATGTCGTCTACCAAGCCGAGTGATTTATTGTAATTACCCAATTTATCGTTTTTTGATTCAAACCATAAGATGATTCAAAGGGTATACCGGCAACGCATCGTCGGTGAAGGGATTGTCTGACGACTTGAAATCTAGTCTAACAGCAGCCAAACTCAAAGCCCTGTGTATTCTAAATGATTTATCGACGAGTGGAAATAAATCAGACTTAATATCTCGATTATTAGATTCTGGATTAAGCAGGGCTGAACTAGGACTATCAGAAGCAACATCAACCGAAGTCAAACAAACCA
>DALZ01000157.1 GCA_002496955.1 Euryarchaeota archaeon UBA128
TTGGCTAGTGACGGGGCAGTAACAAGCAAGTCTTCCACCGGGCTTGAGTAATTGAGCTAGCGAGTTTATTGCTTGGTCGTGGTTTGGCAGGTCCAAAACTATGCAATCTAATTCTATTACAACTTTTTTGATTTCATCCGCAACATTATCGATATCTCCAGAAATGTGGTGGTGCTCGGGAAATTCCGGAAGGCAGTTTTCTGCTCTAGCGAGGTTTTCTAACCCAACCTCAGCGTGCTCATCTCTTGCTTCTACGGTAATTAGCATCCCACTATCACCTAAAACGCGAACTAGGTGCAGCGATAGCCCACCACTTCCAAGACCAGCCTCCAATACTGTGTCCCCTGGGCCAATGCCTAACCGAGTAATGAAAACTCCAGCATCTTTTGCAGAAATTGTTTGGGCTCTTCGCTTCATGCCACGGTAAAGCTCTGGTAAACGCGAGGGTAATGCGGTTAGAATCTTCTGCCCGATGGTTACTTTCTCACCAGATTCGATAGTGCCGAGTACTTTTGCTGGATTAAAAACTCCAAGTCCTCTAATTTTCACGCTGTCGTCGATTAGTTCGACTAAATACACTTTGCCGCTGTCTTCTTCTAGCGCAACCCAGCCGGTGGAACTCATCAACCATTCCTAAAAACACTGAGATTTAATTGCTACTAAGCAATCGTTGTATACAGCCATTTACACTTAAAATAGAGGGTTTGATATACTGTCGTGACTGTGGATATAACATGAAGTTGTATAACAAGTCAATCTCTGTGCTAATTGTAACACTATTTATTGGTGGTGTTCTGGTAGGAATGGTTGACAACAACTACGAAATTGAGCAACCAATTTTGGATGAGGTTGAGGTTGTAAAACCAGCAGTTTCACCTGGACACAATGTGTTTTTACAATATATTTCATCAGATAATTGCTACTATTGCTACACTTCAGGAGGTGGGTCAGAATCTGCAGACAACCTCAAACAATCCAACCCAGATGAATTTGTCTACATCACCTATCAATCTGCAAGTTTCTCAGTCACTAACGATGCACGTTCAGGCAACGTCGCACCGATTTTCGCTATGAACCATCTAGGTGAGTCGGGCGGGGCTCCGACCGGTTACCTAGGTGACTCTGATCCTGCCAGGGGTGGCTGTTATGGCAACCCGTGTAACGGTCAAGCATTTGACCCAGTCTTTGAACAAGGTGGATATATGGCTCCAACAATCAATGATTATCAAATCACCGTAACTCAGAGCATCAATGCTGCCAACAGCGCTAATGTTGACATAACAATCGAAGCGGCATACATTGGCAGTGGCAGTGCCCCCTCGACAACCGTTCTGTATGCCGCAGTAACCGAGGAAAAGTGTGCATACACATACAATGATGGCAGTTATGGCCACAATTGCTGGCGCGCTTGGCTGCTCAACGGCAATTCATATGCAACCCAATCAGGCATAGTTGGTGGTGGAACTGGTTTTGCCACTATGAACCTAAACGCTGGGCCGCACACAGAAACTTGGACAGTTCCGGCAAGTCTGGCAAGAGCCAGAGCAGGACAGGCAGGATTTGACAACATGTTATCCATCGGTGCAATATTCAGCGGTTGGTCCACTACATCGCACAACGAAGATGTCTTCGCAGTTTCAGACAGCTCAATGGGGCCAAAGATGGAATTAGCGGTAACTGATGTAACGGTGGATAACCCTCAATCTGCAGACGGTTACATCAGGGGAGATCAGGTTACTGTTACAGCAACGGCTGGGAATGTTGGAGGATTAAACTACAATGACGGTGGGAATCTAGAGATAATTTACATGGATGGTAACAGTCCAGTCGTGGTTTCATCGAAGGCACTGCCTTCACTCAGTATCCAATCCACGACATCACACACTGCAACAGTTGACACCACCAATCTGCCTGCCAATGCCTGGACAACCGCATTCGGAGCCAGACTCACTAACCTCGTTGGTGACCGTACCGCTAGCAACAATATATTGGTCGAGAACTACAATCATGACCGTCCACCAACTGCCAAACAAGCAACGGTAAGTGGTGATAATGTAATACAACGGGGCTCTATTTTTACTGTAGTTGCTAAAGGTGGCGCAGATGACTATGTCGACACAATCCAAACCATGTCGTTTGAACTTGAAGTATCTCCAGCAAGTACTAATGCTTGGGATGGCAGTATAGATTCTGGCGGAACGGTAATTGTGAACGAAGGTACCAACAATGAGGGCAGAGAATATACCATGACTCCAACTTTGACAATGCCATCGGGAATGTATGACTTGCGATCAAAAACAATTGATAGTCGTGGCCAATCAAGCGACTGGCGGGTAACCCCCAACGCCTTCAGTCTAGCTAACGGAATCCCTCAAGTGACCGCGGAACCAGTTCCTACCGTTGTTTGTGATGTTGTTAGTGATGTTGACATGACTCCACATATTTCTGACCCAGAAACTCCGTTAGGTAATTTAATTATTGATTCAGATAGCCCATATTTCGTGTCATGGAACCCGCTGACTGCCTCAATAACTGTCGATTTTTCCTTCAATCCAAATCAGGGTTGTCCACTGGGTCAAAAAAGCATCCTTGTTACTGTTGACGATGGTGGCGATTACTCAAGTTCTGGCGGACTGCCATATGGAACGCTAAAATTCAATGTGATAGAAAATGGACAACCTAGATGGTTGGGGTTGCCAACTCAGGCGATTGATGAAGAAGGGTCCAATTCGTATAGCACGTTGCGCTTGCAACCCTATGTGACCGATACCACGCCAGACGGGCAACCTAGTTCGGCGAATTTGTTGACATTTGACATAGTGGGCGAATCTAATCCCGGTATTATCTCCTCACAAATAATCAACGGAGTACTTGGTTTTGAAACCATAGGTTCAGATTCATCTGGTCAAACCACGCTCACTTTGAGAGCCTGCGATGAAGATTTGGAATGCTCCGATCAAACAGTCCTGATCAATATTAATCCAATCAATGATGAACCTGTTATCGACACTGCATCACTTGGTGATTTAAGACTCAAGGTTGGCGAAGAATCAATCATTGATTTGGATTCACTGGTCAGTGATGTTGATAATACGAATGATGAGTTGACTGTGATAGTCACATCACCTAGCGAGGCTGGTGGTGCACAATACAACCGACAAACTGGCATGCTCAAGTTGAAATTTAATGAAATTGGTTTGAAAAATGTCAATCTAAAAGTTGTAGATGCATACTCTTCAAGTGAGTATACAATAGTAATCGAAGCCTATGATTCAGACCTATTTACCATCTCAAAAACACAAAGTGAATCCAGTTTCATGGTTGTCGATGCGACTAACCTCTACATTGGAATGATTCCATATGTCAATTTCTATCTCACTGACGCCGCACCTTTGTTTACTTCGATTGAGGTAACATGGCAAACTTGCAGTGGGGAGGGCGTATGCGATGGTGCTTGGATATACGATCTTGACATGACCCAATCAGCGCAGGGTTGGGAAACAGAGATGAATATACCATTTGTTGGCGACCCAACTGGTCAGACCATGGCTAGAGGTAACGGATACAACTACGGTGATTACTTCTTGGTAAAAATGGAGGGCGTTGACAGTCTCAACAATAATTACAAGACACCAATGTCAGAAGCACCTAAGTGGACTATCACACAAAACCTACCGCCTGCCTCTGAAATGGCAGATGATATGTTGGCCTCTCACATCGAGAATCTCAACAACAAGATTGAGCAGCTAGAAGAACAAATTGCAAGCAGTCAAGATGAAGACAACTCGGCCCTTGAACAGGAGTTAGTTGATACGATGTTTGAATTGGAATTAGCATGTATGGACTCAAGGGCAGTCTGTGTTACTGAGGAAACTTCTGGCACCGTTTTTGATTCGACCAACACAGGTGCAAATACTGTGGTCATTGCCGGTGTAGTGATAGCGATAATCATTGTTGCACTACTTGGTGGTATGTTCCTAATGCGAGGCAGAGGGTATGAAGAAGTCAAAGGCTTCCAGTGGGCAGATACAACATTACCAGCAAGGGATGCCGTGGCCAACTCAATGTATGGCGGGACACAGCAAATATTCCAGCAACCGATACAGACCTCATACTACACAAATCAACACCAACCCGTTTATTCAAATCAATATACACAACCTGCACCGCCACAAAATATACCACAGCCTGCTGCGCACAGAGGGCCTCCATTACCACCCGGTGGTTTACCTGCTGGATGGTCTATGGCTCAGTGGGAATATTACGGACAACAATACCTCGATAGGCAATAGAAATCAGTGATTATTGTATTGAAAAATATTCTAAACCCCTAAAGGGGAGAAGTGCGAGGGTATAATGTGACGGGTGACGAAGTAGAGACTCCAGATACCTCGGACGATGAGGTTACTGTTTGGGCACCAGAGCCGACAGGCAGTGATGAAATAGTCAGTGAAGGTGTTGAAACTTGGATAAATTCCGTAGAGTTTGAATCTACAGAGGATGTTCCAATTCCAGAAACACTGGTCGACCAAGTAATAGGCCAAGAAACTGGGTCCGTTGTCATCCGAAAAGCCGCCGAACAAAGGCGCCACATGCTAATGATTGGCGACCCAGGAACTGGCAAATCGATGCTCGCAAAATCCATGACAGAACTCCTTCCAAGAGATGTCCTAGAGGATGTTCTTGTTTACCCGAACGAAGATGATGAAAATGAACCGAGAGTTAGATGTGTCCCCGCTTCTCGTGGCGAGCGAATAGTGAAATTGCAGCGCGAAGCCATTAGACAACAAAGAGAGCGTTCGCAGAAGATGTTGCTGATCGCTTTTGCAGCAATCGGTTTCCTGCTAATTATTGCTACCCTACAAACAGGAGATATAATCACGCTATTGTTTGGCGGATTTTTACTCATGTTCGGCTACATGTTCATCAGAGGACGACTTGGAGCATCTGATGAAAGCAGAATTCCTAAGTTGCTTGTAAAGCATGATGCGGCAGAAATGCCACCGTTTGTTGACGCGACCGCAACACTTTCTGGCTCACTGTTAGGAGATGTAAGACACGATCCGTTCCAGTCTGGCGGTATGGAGACTCCAGCTCACGACAGAGTTGAACCAGGTGCCATTCACCGGGCCCATAAAGGAGTTCTATACATCGACGAAGTCAATCTGCTTCGTTTAGAAGAACAACAAGCTCTGCTTACCGCAATGCAAGAGCGAGCTTTCCCCATATCCGGAAGGTCTGAAAGATCTTCTGGAGCGCTAACCAAGACAGAACCAGTTCCCTGTGACTTTATCCTCATTGCTGCAGGCAATCTAGACGCTATCCAAGGTATGCATCCAGCACTGCGAAGTAGAATTAGAGGTTACGGATATGAGGTATATGTCAATTCTGACATGCCAGACACTTCCAGAAACCGACGCCGATTGATAAGATTTATCGCGCAGGAAGTAACCAGAGATCTTGGAACAAATAGAGAGATACCTCACTTCGAAAAGTCGGCAGTGGCATTAATTTTGCGAGAAGCACAGAGACGTGCTGGTCGACGAGGGAAACTATCCTTGCGTCTAAGAGAATTGGGCGGACTGATCAGGATTGCTGGCGATTTAGCGAGTGAAGATGGCTCCAAATACACTACTGCTGCACATGTCTTGGGTGCCAGAAACATCGCCAAGCCATTAGAGCAACAGGTTGCGGACCGAATGATTGAGCGTCGCAGAGATTATTCACTATTGGTTAATTCCGGCGAAAGGGTTGGCCGAGTAAACGGACTTGCAGTTCTCGGTGCTAACTCAGGCTTGTCTGATTTCAGCGGAATCATGCTTCCAGTAGAAGCACTAGTAACCCCATCGCAGGGTGGTGGTGGTAAGATACACGCAACAGGCGGCCTTTCTGATTTGGCTAAGGAAAGCGTGACAAATGTTAGTGCAGTGATAAAGAAGCTAACTGGTAAAGATATCTCGGATTATGATATCCACATACAATTCGTTGACACTCATGGAGTTGATGGCGACTCTGCGTCTATCACCATTGCAACGGCGGTAATTTCTGCGCTGGAGGAAATTCCTATACGTCAAGATTTAGCGATGACCGGTTCTCTCTCGGTAAGAGGGGAAGTATTGCCAATTGGCGGCGTTACCGCAAAAATTGAGGCGGCAGCATTCTCCGGTATCAAGACTGTTGTTGTTCCAAGAGCCAATATGCAAGATGTCTTAATCGACGATAAGTATGTTGGCAAAATCGAAGTTATTGCAGTGGACTCGCTCGATGAAGTTATGGAACAGGCACTAATCAAACACGACCAGAAAGCAGGCCTTGTTGAAAGACTTGGCAATGTTATTGACAGACTCACTCCGGAAGTAACAAAAAAATCCCCTTCGGCCTAAATCAACCAAATTGATTTAGACCACGCGCTGGTTACAAAAACATCCACATGGTGGCGCAACTATGACTGACAACAAGTCCACTATTGCGGATATTTCTGCAGGTAGAGGGGCGCTTGTTGTATTGTTTATGGCCACCATGATTGACATGATTGGTTTTGGGATTGTTATTCCATTTTTGACATATCTGGTTGAAGATTTAGCTGCAGATCAGGGCATTAAGCAGGTCGGTCTTTGGGTTGGACTTTTGATGACCTCATATTCTGCGGCACAGTTTTTGTTTTCGCCATTTTGGGGCTCTGTGTCTGATAAAATAGGCCGTAGACCGGTATTGATGATTGGGCTGGTGGGAAATACAGTCTTTTTTACCATGTTTGGCTTAGCAAACACACTACTGATTGCACTGGCTGCTAGATTTATGGCTGGTGTGTTCAACGGCAACCTTGCAGTTGCTAGAGCATATATCGGTGATGTTAGTACTCCCAGTCAACTCACCACCAGAATGGGCCTTATTGGAGCAGCCTTCGGTTTGGGATTCACTATTGGACCATTTATTGGTGGTGAGTTGTCAAACCCTGCAGAGCGTTGGGATATTTTTGTTAACACAGTTTTTGAGACATACCCATACTTGTTACCTTGCATTGCTGCAGGTGGCTTATCCTTGGTGTCATTAATCTATGCGTATTTCTATCTACCAGAATCACTGCCAAAATCCGAGCGCTCCAAGGGTGACAGTATTAGTTGGTTAACGCGCATAAATAATTCATTCAAGCAATCTTATTCCATGCTTAATAGAGGAATTATTTCCACAATCATCTGGGCAACCATGCTGTTTATTTTTGGATTTACTATCATGCATGCAGTTTTCATCTTGTATACTGGTATGCCGGTAACTGATGGTGGATTGGGTTACAATGAGGCACAAAATGGTAGAATATTTGCCGTCATCGGCATATCAGGGATTCTTACCCAGGCATTTCTGATGGGTCCATTGTCAAGATATTTTGGACCAGCGAGATTACTCACCTTGTCATGCTTGCTTACTGGAACCGGACTTGTATTAATTCCTTACACACAGGAGGAGTATGCGCTTATTCAACTGGTAATATGTGCTATCATTATATCAATAGGTAGTGGGGTATTTCAACCAGCATCATCAACTATATTGACCATATTTGCTAAACGTGACGGATTGAATTTAGGTATTGTAATGGGTGCACAAGAGTCAGTTAGCTCATTCGCCCGTATATTGGGACCTTTGACAGGTGGGGTAGTTTGGACTTATACAGTATCAAGAGATTGGCCTTTCGACTACCACACAGCATTTCACTTGTGTGGTGTGATGATGTTGCTATCAGCAGCGCTATCTCTCAAGGTTCAATCCTATGCTAAAGAAACGACTGTATAATCACAAAACTTCAGTGAGAATTTTCTCGAGTTCTGTATTTATCATCAAGATAAGGGTGCCAAATTCGGGGGGAATGTTTGGGTCCTCATACAATTCTTCTAGCTTTGATTGGCTCATAGCAATTCTTACATCTAGTTTTTTTGACTTGTTAAGAAGCCACTGATCGCATGCTTCTTTCGCTTGCCGGCGAATGTTTCTGGGCACTTTAGGATCGTCAATTTGATTAATGACTGTGGCTACTTGTTGCAGTCTAGTTTCAATGTCCACGTGTATTCCTCCAATGCTGGCAAAGTTAACCACCAAGTAGGCCGGCTTTAAATTCATTGTCGACACGCGCTTGTCATGGCACTGACGAGCGACGAGGTCTTGGGCTGGGCTCGCGTTGGCGTTTTGCTAATTGGCATGGGTTTGGCTGCCTGGATGGACCACAAGGAGCGCAGAGTTAGCAATAATCACTGGATGATTTGGGTGAAGCCGGCAATTTTCATTTGGTGTCTTGAGCTACTTGCTAGAGATGCAGACTGGACGATTTATCTCACCGCTTCAGCAATTGTTGCTTATGCATCAGTGGCAATAATAGGTAGACCAACGCTTCAGGATTTATTAGCCGGTAACAAAGAAGATGTCATAGTCTTTTTATGGTATCTAGTTAGTTTAATCGGAGTAATTTTTGGAATGGTAAAGTATGGTGATGTTGAGTTGGCCGATTTATTGTTAGGCAATGAATCAGGAATGACTGCATTATACTGGACGACCCTTTCAGGTCTTGTGGTTATTTTCGTTATCGATTTGGGATGGCGCCTGCGACTTATACATGGAGGTGCAGATGCAAAAGCACTGATGTGGGTTGCAATTTTAATTCCCAACTGGTCAACCATGCCGATAATCACTGACTATGGCAGTGATGTAGTTCTCAGGTTGCCTCCAGCGATTTCACTGTTGATGTGGGGCGGGCTCAGTTTCCTGTTAATACCTCTGATTTTAGTTGGCAAGAACTTGATTAATGGTAATGTAAAGTCTGTTCAAGACCTGCGCATGTTCTGGCACTCAACTGTAATGCCACTTGATAAGGTTCAACAGAGCCATGTTTGGTTATTGACCTCAATGATTGAGATGCCCAATGGTGAACGAAAACCATATCATAAAACGCGAGCTCCAAGAAGAACTCCAACAGATGACGAATTAACCAAACAATTGCAAGATTTAAGGTTAAATAATGTAGAATATGTTTGGGTCAGTTACAAGTTGCCATTGCTGGTGTTTTTGTTTCCAGCAATATTGCCAATGGCCCTGTTTGGTGACATCACAACGATAATTATCAAAATGATTGGGTTGTGAATATCATGCACCTTTACGCTCGATATTCTTGGGTCTGAGCCCCTTGTAGTTGCATTTCCTGCACTTTACTGCACGGTAAGCCAGTCTTGCATTACACTTCATGCAAATCTTGCGGCGAAGCATACGTGCTTCAGCCTCTGGGAATCGTGCCATGACTTCCCGACAAACTTCCCCTATTTAACCACCACCAAACGATATCATTCAGATATTGTATCGCTAGCACTACATTGAAGCACTATCCGGACAGGGAAGACCCATGCGAATTGTGCGTCTGCCCGGCATTCATCATGATTCGAATGTAATTGTTATCGTTGGAACACTTGGCAATATCGTCATAGATTCTGGTACTTCTTGGTATCAATCACTACAATTAGAGCGAATTCAGGGAATATTACAAGAAGATTCTACCGAGGTTGCGGCAGTTGATAGGATACTGCTTACTTCAAGGCGATTTCCATGCTCAGGGGGGGCATCATTTCTATCAGAACAATTGAATCAATGTCCGGTTCATGTCCACAAAGAAGGACAATCTTCTCTTGAAACCGGAGATTTTTTCACAACGTGGGCTAATAGGTTTGACTCAGATATGCCGGCGCTGGCTGCTGAAGTAGTCAATGACAAAGAGGTATTTCCTCTTGGTAACGGACAAGTCTGTGCAATCTCATTACCAGGTCACTGCTCAGATAATATGGTGTATCACATTCCAGAAAAAAATCTGGTAATTGCTGGCCTCCTAATTCCTCGAGCAGATCGACCCACTAGGTGGGATATGCCAACCGGTTGCTTGCCCGACATTGTCAACAGCCTGAGAACACTGCGAGGTCTGAAACCAGAGACAATTATACCTTTACAGGGACCTGCAATAAAGGGGCGAAAGCACGTTATCGACGTGATTACCCGTCACCTTGAATTTTTTGAGGCTTGCATTGACAACGATGGTGCTGTCCCAAAATCTTGGTTACGGCCTGCGCAAACAGCACTTTGGCTCACTCCCAATCCACCTTGGCCTCTTGAGGAAAAGGAAGAAACTAACTGACTATGGGAAGATCTAGAAGGGTGCTAAAAGCTGAATTTGTGGATTTCTTTGCCAACAACTTTGACCTCCTTGTTGAACGTTCGATTGCTTTTTGCTGGAAAATTTCTTTAGAGCTGAAATTAGATAGCATGATTCCTTGCCAGTCATAAGTGTATTTTGACCAACCGCTGTGCACTAAAATTCCCTCCTCGCCTATCGACCTAATGCTTGTTATGCATTCATCATGTTTGAACAGCAGTATGGATTTATCCGGAACATCTCTTCCAATCAACCAAACTTGACCATTTCCATTGCCAACTAGTAGTTTGTCCGAGGTTGAATTTACCCGACACAATGAACGTACCAGACCATTGGATGTTTCGTAAACGTCAAGCACTTCTAATCTAGGTATGGATAGTCGTATTACATTTCCTCTTGTATCGCCCACAACTACCGACTCACAGTTGCCAGTCGGCCCCATCATACCAAGCAAGACCGAAGCAGGGTACTGCAATCTGTGGTTGTAACGTCGGCCTGTTGTTGGGCGCCAACTCACTATCCCGTCATCTAACGCAATGATACATCCATCACTAACCACCATGCTTCTTACTACAGTTCCAGTTGTCATACATAGGAAATGATGGCCGTTGGTAGGATTACTTTTTGTAGACACCTACATTAAAACTGAAAGTGATTAATAGGTTTCATCATTTTTGTTTTCTTTTTTCCATGCGCGATAACATGGTTTACATATTCTCACTCTACCTTTTTGTGGGGTAAAGTTACCCTGACCCCACATGTCCAGAGCATTGTCAAGAGACAGTGACCTTCCACCTAGTGATTTATCAGCATACTTATCGCAACCGCTGATAGCGCAGATTAAATCTCCTTCGCTAGATTTTTTCTTTCGGCTATCTTTCGTTGACGTATCCTTGTCACGATGTTTTCTTGCCTTGGCCTTGAAACCCATAAATATTCCAGAAACTTGCGCTTATTCAATTTTCGGGTTTCACTGCTTTGATGCTTCACCAAGTTGTGCAAGCAGTCCGTCAAAGATTCGTAGTAATCCTCTGAGGGTTACTTCGGATACATTCGCTACTTTACATATATCTGATTGTGTTCGTGAAGTCCCGGATTCTGAAGCGGCTTTGTAAATTAGTGCTGCTGCTACCCCCATCGGTTTCTTTCCTTGCCAAATGTCTTCATGTGGTTGAATTTTGGACCAGAGGTGGTTTACTTGAGTGAATATGTTTGGGGGTAGTTGAAGGTCTGAAATGAATTTGTCAAAGTATTCGTTAGGTGAAGTTATTTTGTGGAGGTTTAGTTTCCTAGAGACTTGCCTGATTAATCGGGATAGTTCTTTCTCGGTGATATCGTAACTCTGAGCAATCTCGGGTATTTGGCGAGGTAGATTTTCTTCCCGGGCAACTAGGTAGGTGCATGCAGCAGCAACACCTGCTATTGATCTGCCAGTGACAAAACCGTCTCCGCTTAGGCGACGGTAGAGCCTAGCAGTCTCTTCCTGTAGAGACTTTGGCAGGTCTGATCGGTCCCGTATCATTTGGTTTGCTTTGACCAAGTTTCGCTCCCGGCTTTTGCGGGTTTTGGACCGCTCGTCAATGACTCGTCGGCGACGCCAATCTCGGCGAGCTTGGGAACTTATTCCGTGTCTGCCGGCGGAGCCGGTGTTTAAGTCTCGAACGTCAATGGATGTGTTTAGACCTTTATCGGCCAGAGTGTAGGTCAGTGGCTGTCCCACTCTTGATCGGTCTTCGGATTTGTCTCTGTTGGTCCACTCGGCACCTGGATCAATAACGTTTTCTTCGACTACTAATCCACACGAGTTACAGATGATTTCCCCTCTGGTATCGTCTAGTTGCCAGTCAACGACTCCACACTCTTCACACGGCCTTGTGTGGCCATCGACTGTGCGTCGATTTGAGTCGAACAAACCATACTCTTTAACATCGGATTTAGATTTCTTGCTGTTATTGCTTTCCATTTACTTAACCTCCAGTTAATTAGTTTACTTTTGACCTACTTAAACAATTTGTTATTCTGTGTTCTATTTTCCTGTCTTATGCAAGGCTCCATGGTTTTAGTATCCACTGGACAAAGGAGAGTTACCATAGATTCAATATAAACTGTTGTTTAATCGAAATACAGGACTATATACTTATTTCAAGTAAGTCATTAATCAATGGCATAGTTCAAAGACGGTACTCACAAGGGTCCGGGTGACAGACATGCCAGCAACAGTGATACTAGGCGCACAATGGGGAGATGAAGGCAAAGGAAAACTGGTTGACCGTATTGCTGAACAAGCAACTTGGGTGGCCAGATTCCAGGGTGGAAATAATGCAGGGCATACGGTTGTTTTAGGAGATGAAGTATTGAAATTCCATTTACTTCCGTCTGGCATTACACGCAAGGAGTGTAATTTAGTGCTGGGTGACGGCATGGTAATTGATCCATGGGTTTTAGACAAAGAACTGACAAATTGGCACTCTTCTACAGGCGAGGACCCCCGTGGGCATCGATTGTTTGTTAGTGAGCGCGCCCACATAATTTTACCATACCATACCTACTTAGACGGTCTTGACAAAAAGATAGGAACAACGGGTCGTGGTATTGGCCCAACTTATGCAGACAAAATCAACAGAATTGGCTTGAGATTTGGTGATGTGAATGAAATTAAGGATGATAATGAATGGTATGAAGCAACTGTTGCACG
>DALZ01000075.1:0-4137 GCA_002496955.1 Euryarchaeota archaeon UBA128
CCAAGTGTCAATACATCCATGAATCCAATACCACGACGGCCATCCTTGCAAAGTCTACCGTCAATCGATACCAAATTATTGTGAAGGATGTGACGAACTTCTCGGGCTGACTTCGCCAACCCTAACACATCTCTAATCACAACTCTCACTGGCATACATAGTTCAAGTGCGTGAGCGCCTGCCGTAGCACGGGTAACCCAAATAGAGGTCTTACGTGGTAGTGGCCAACTTCTTGGCATTGCTAGTCGCTTTAGATGATTGCTGCTTCCCATATCTTTCAACTCCTATTTCCGGTTAGTTGTTGGACTCGATATTTATCGGTTTCATCCAACTTCACAACGACAACATTTGAAGCACTAACCGGGACTGCTTCCTCTTTGTTATCTGATTTACTGGCTTTAGCACCTTCAATGTACAATCTGCCACTGTTTGAATCGATTCTGAGCACCGGGCCAGACAATGCCTCTGCATTTCTGGTCCCGCCATGCCGCTTTCCGCCATAGGCAAGATCGCCTCTGACTACCTTTACTGTGTCACCAACCCTTACGGTCACAGTTCTAACCCCATCAAATCTCGAATCGGGTTTTTCCAACTGTAATCTAGCAGATAGCCGCTTTCGCTTATCATGCTTCGGAGCATTAAAATGCGCTTTTCTTTGCTTTCCTGGTTTCATACTTTTTACCATTATATCACCTCAAACAATTTGCTTAGCATTTGCTGCAATTCGCGGCCAACGCTCAGCAGCCTCTCTAGATACTGGTCCTTTGATATCAGATCCTTGCACGTCGCCTTTTTCATTAGTGATTACACATGCATTATCCTCAAACTGAACCCAGGTACCGTCGACCCTTCGGAATGGTCGCTTTTGACGAATTATAACTGCATTAAACATCTGCCTTCTAGTGTCTGGTGTGCCTTTTTTGACAGATACTTTGGCAATGTCTCCAACGCCACCAGCCGGATACCTTCGCATTGTACCACCAAGTTTCAGAATATTGACAATCTGGACTACCTTTGCCCCGGTATTATCGGCAACATGTAGTCTTGCCGAGGTGGGCAAGCCACGAGTTTGTTTACCAGCAATACCTCGCATCAGGACTCACCTCCGTTGATTTCAACAACACAAAATGCTACGGTTTTGGATAGCGGACGACATTCCATCACCTTGACTGAATCACCAATGTTAACTTCGCCAATGCATGAAGGTAGATGAGCCGAAACAACACTGGTGCGCTTTTCAAAACGTTCATATTTTTGCATGTATCTAACATTGTTCCTCTCCAACGTGATTGTTTTCTGCATGCCAACCTTAGAAACGGTGCCTTCTAGAACTTGTCCTCTCAGGCGCAGGCTTCCATAAAATGGGCAGTTTTGGTCTCCATCCCACTCACCGGTGGGGGGTTTTACATCTATTCCTATATCTCGCATGGTATCAAGCCATCCTATATCTTCGGTGGGTTCGGTTTTCTGGGCGTTGTCCCACCAACGCCCCATCTATCACGACATCGCTGTCGGATATTGTGAATTTTATACTAGATTTGCCAAGTTTGACAAGCTTATCTTGTGATTTTATGGTTATCGTTCGTTTGGTTTCATCAATAACAGTCCCCTGCTTATCGATTAAGGTGGCATCATTGGATTTTACGACGTTTAGAGTCTTACCCAGCCAGTTATCGTTGTAAATATTCATCCTTATCTCACCTCCACATTAAATCCATTATTTTTGAGTACGATTGCTGCTTTCTTTTTGTGATCTCCTTGAAGTTCAATTGTTCTACCTTTCACCGTTCCACCTGCAGCACATTTATTCTTGAGTAGTTTCGCTAGTTGATTAATGTCAATTGCTGAATCCTCCAAACCCTCTACTTTTGTAACAATCTTTCCGTATCTTCTTCTGTCTGTTGATAGTATTGCACATTGTTGCTCTTTTGCGATTTCTTGACATATACATAATTCACCTGGTAGTCCACAAACACTGCAAATTCCACTCATCATGCAAACTCTTCTCCTTGATTATCCGTTGTTCATGTGTGTCTTTAGACGAGCAATACTTCGTCGGGTTGCTTTGTAGGCACCGATGCTTGCAGGGGTTCCGCCGAGTGATTTCTCAGCCCTCAACTGCAGTAGTTCTTCTTGTAACTCAAGGAGTCTGGCTTCTCTTGCTTCAGCACTCATTGCGGCGATTTCACGATTGGAAACATAACTCATTCGCTCGCCTCCTCAACAACTTCAACCTCTGTAGTCTCAGATTCAGAGCGGATTCTCAGCTCTTCTTCTGAAAAGACGCTAATCTCGTGCGGTAAGGTAATGCCCTTACGCATAATTTGAACTGTAACACCGATAGTTCCAAGTTTCTTGACCGCTACTGCATAACCTTTGTCCATAAATTGTAGAGCAGTTTCACCACAATACTTTACGTGTCCAAGAATAAATTTCTGTGTGCGGTTTCTCGCACCGGTCAGTTTACCGGCAACAGTAACGATAACACCTCGGGCGCCAGCATCCATGATGTTGACAGCTGCGGAGGCTCCTGCTCTCCTGTAATACCATCCTCTTTCCAATGCTGAGGCGATTTTCTGTGCCATGACCTGAGCGTTGAGGGTTGGATTCTCTACCTCCTCAACAGATAATCGAGGATTGAATAGTTCAAATTCGTCGCTCAATCTCTTTTGCAGGTCGTTGATAATTTTACCACGCTTGCCAATTACTCTTCCCGGTTTCTCTGCTCTGATTTCGACAGCTGTTCCGTTAGGAGTCCTGTTGATCGTAAGCCCGCCGAATCCTGCGGTTTTGGTATTTTCCATAAGGAATTCCTTGACTAGTTGTCGCTCAACGTTTCTGTTGACAATTGTTCTAAGTATACTTTGCTTTCCACTCATGATATCCACCTCAGAATTCGTCCTCCAATTCATCGTCAACTGTGTTGAAATCCTCTAAGAAAATTTCCAGGTTGACCTGATAGTGATTAGAAGGAGTTGCTCTGCCGCGCGCTCTCGGAATGAAACCTCGCTTAATTTGCCCGCGATGTGCAGCGATGTGAGTAATCTCCATCTCCTCAGCATCGATGTCCTCGTATTGATGTCTGGCGTTGTCCATAGCACTTTGAATTAGCTTGATGACTGCGCGAGATGCTTTGACTGGATAACGACCGGGTCCAACTCCACCTTTGCGGTGGCCGACCATGGATGGCCCGCTGCGCTTACGCTTTTTGTTGCCACTCCCTAATCGGTATGGCACTGCTACGGCTTTCCTTCGGACATCTGCACGATCGGAATCTATTCGTAGAACTTCGTTCAGGTAATCTATAGCACTACCGGCAGTCATATTCTTTACTGCTCGACAAACCTCAAAACAATGCTTTGCGTGCATGTCAACATTTACTGCTCGAG
Organism: Euryarchaeota archaeon UBA128; assembly: GCA_002496955.1. Lineage (GTDB taxonomy): Archaea > Thermoplasmatota > Poseidoniia > Poseidoniales > Poseidoniaceae > MGIIa-L1. The sequence goes on from DALZ01000075.1 coordinate 3,390, forward strand.
CTGATGCCATTCTGCTGCCTTGAAGCAACTGCGTGAACCCTTTCTGAGGCAGTTGTTGCCTCTTGCTCCTTCTATCCATTTGTCTCTGCTTTACCATAATAATCGCCTCACTTCAACGCAACGTGCTTTGATGAACGGGTAGCACCTACACCAGGACCGCTGTGGGCCACATTCTTTCTTGTCAAGGCAAATTCACCGAGATAATGTCCAATCATCTCTGGTTTGATGTCGATTTCGACAAAGTTTTGACCATTATAGATAGCAATTCGGCGACCGACAAACTCTGGCAGAATGGGCATATCCCTTCTGTGGGTTCTAACAGTTTTTGCGTTACCTCGGCGCATTCTTGCTAAGAAATGTTCGTTCTCAACAGACATTCCACGACCTATTGACCTTCTCGCCCTTGATGGTAGAAGTTGAATAATTGAAGTTTCCGAATCCTCAGATGGCCAGAGATCCATTCCTGATAGTTCGTCCATTGTAAAACCACGATAAGTAAATTCCTTCTTTACTCTACCAGTTGTTGTTGACAAGCGTTTTCTAGCCTTCCTACGGCTGGCTTTTGGAGTCATAAACGACTTCTTTTTCTTGCGTCCCATATCATTTCACCTCAAATCTTCTTTCCTCGGCCTCTACCGGTTCTTCTTGGAGCAATAATTCCAACCTTGGCACCAGGCGGCGTTCCACGAGCCACGGAGTTTGGTCCGTGAACCGCTTGATGGTTTCCACCACCATGTGGGTGATCAAC
>DALZ01000075.1:4460-16676 GCA_002496955.1 Euryarchaeota archaeon UBA128
TCAACTGGATTCATAGCAACACCACTAACATGCGGGTACAATTTACCTCTGGCTTTTGCCTTGTAGTGTGCAGCCCCAGCGGTTCTTAGTGGCATTTCATCTCTTCCGTGACCAGCAAGCACGCCGATGGTCGCTCGACAATTTGCTGACAATTCCTTCAAAGCACCAGATGGCATCCTTATGCGGACTTTGTCGCCAATTTTTGCTTCAACATAACAGGAATTGCCTGCCGATCTAGCTACTTTACCACCGTCACCTGGTCTCAATTCGAGGTTGTTTATCGCAGTTCCTTCAGGGATACTACCAATGTTGGTAATGTTGCCTGGTCTCAGCGACACGTTTTCACCGATGGCTACACTGCTGCCAACTGATAATCCTTCAGTAGCCACAACCAGTGTCGTATCGCCATCAGGGAGTTTAATTCTCGCAAGCGGAGCTGTGTGGACGGGGCTGTGTATCAAGTCGGTTACTTCACCGACTATACCGTTCTCCCTCGGCATCTTATTTGAACCCGGGAATCGGTGACTTGCCACGCGGTATCGTGGCGATGATCCTTTTCTCTGTGCACGTATTCTTTTACCCATGATTTTCACCTCAGAATGCTCCTAGACGCATTGCTGCATCTTCGGCGTCATAGCCTTCTGCAAGTTTTACAGAGGCATGCTTACCATGCTTTGTGTTTCTTACATTGACTTTCTCTACCTCAACATCAAAAATTGTTTCAACCGCTTTAGCAATCTCATTTTTTGATGCACTTCGTCTAACGATGAATTCGAGCCTTTGTTGGGTAGACCTTGCTTCCATGGATTTTTCTGTCAACCATGGTTGAATGATTATATCGTATGCGTTCATAATATCACCTCAGTTAAGTGCCTCCAATGCAGATTTGGTAAATACTGTTAATCGACCAACATCGCCACCGGGGGCTAAATCTTCTGCGTTCAAGTCCTTTGCAGCAACAACATCCACACCGGGAAGATTGCGTGCTGCTTGGGCTAATCCGGCCTTTTCCTTAACCACCAGTAAAACAGATTTCGGGGTTTTGTGAACTCTACCCCTCATAGTTGCTTTTCCGGCACGTATTTTTCTGCCATCTCTAGCCCTCTGCAAGTCATCGCCTAAGCCAAGTTCGTTGAAGATGGCTAGTATTTTCCTCGTTGCTGAGCCGTGATTGAAGGCTTCAATATCATAATTCTCGGATTTTCCATCTCTGACCTCGACATAGCTCCCCAAAATAATCGGTAGACTTTCGACATCATCAGAGATTCTGTGACCTCTGGAACTTACCGTCGCAAGATCGAGGGTCGCTGTGAGTGCCGAGTCCCTAGCCAACTTACGCTCTTTCTGGTTTAGTTTTCTTGCCCAGTTCTTTTCTACCTTGGGGCCATGAGCCCTTCTACCGCCTAGTGTGTGTGGGTTTTGAGCACCACGACGTTGTCCAGTTCTTCGCATGATTCTGGATACACCACGTCCCTTACCCCACCACTCGACTGAGTGTTTCATACCGGCCATTGGCCGCTTTTTTCCTTGATGGGGTCTGGAACCGTAGGGTTGTCGACGATTAGCACGACTGGATGCTACCGCAAGTTTTACCAAATCTAGTCTTAATGGAGTCGTGAATGACTCTGGCAAAGTTACCTTGGAGCCATCCTCAACGGATATTTCAAAAGTGTCTTGTAAGCGTCCAGCATCTAACTCATCAGCACTGATGGTATTTGTGATATCTTTAACCGCGATTTTCATATTCAAGCCCCCTGTTTAGACGCAGTGCTTACGTATGTAATCTCGTAGTCATGAAGTTTCTTGGTCGAGCCTCTTGTAGCGTCTCTAAATCTAATCAGGCGTTTCGCTGGCCCTGGCACACTTCCCTTGACTAAAATGTAATCTGATTTTACCTCTCCATAATGTAAGAAACCACCCGCTGGAGTAATTGAATAGTCTTCAGGGTTTGCTACTCGAAGTATTCTTTTGTTATATTCAGTTCTCTGGTGATATCCTGTTTGACCGCCTTGTCTGATAGTCTTTCTTACATATCCTGTTCCAAAGTCTCCCATGTTTCCGTGTTGTCTGCGTTTCTTGGAATTCTTGTGAGATTGTAATTTTCCGCCGAATCGCCTGATTACACCTTGCCATCCATAACCTTTTGTTACAGCAACAATATCTGTCAGTCCACCTTCCTCAAAGCAGTCTGCGAAGGAGAATTCTTCACCCAGCTTTTCTTTGGCGTAATTCAACTGCTCCGAACTAGTTCCGCCGTCCAAGCCGACCTCCATGACATCAGGCACCTTGGTTGGAACGCCAGAAATCTGGGTTGGTTGGGTGGCGACTATGATTCTAACTTCACACAAATCTGCATTTTCTAGGTTTTCAAAGTGCTTATCAGCGTCGTGTTCTTTGCGTTCTGGAAGACGCTTAAACAGGTCACTGAATGCTTCTGCAAGTTGTTCTGCGTCGACCCATGCTTCACCAACTGCTTGCTTGCCATATGGTGTCATTTGATAGCCTCGGACTCCGAGAATTCTCATCTTCGGGCATTCAACAACTGTCACAGGGATCCGCTTTTCCTGTCCTGCTGATGGGCTTCTAGGGTTTAAATCACGGGCTAGAATATGCGTCATACCGGCTTTCCAACCAGCAAATCCTTGAATTCTAACTTCGCTCGCTTCGGTTTTTGGCCACGATTTGACATGTCCAAATGTACGTCTAGCACGCTTTCGCGGGCTAAACGCCATCGAGCCTCTTCGTGGGTGACTTCTTTTCGCCATTCGGATTCCTCCATTATTTCTACAACGCAGGGGCCCCACCGAGAGGGCGTACGAGGGCTCTTAGGACAGGAGTAGCCGTGACACTGCGCCCATTCCGACGAATGCGGAACAAGACTTTTGGGATCCTCAGGGGATGGCCCATTGTGTCTGGCTACTCACCTTTGAGCATCCATGCGACTTACCTTTGGTATATGAGTGGTTCGGTTGTTATTGGGATTGTGTCAATCGATTATACTGGCCAATTAGGATGAGATTTTTATGCGTTGAGGAAAAAAATTTGAAACATCATGCTTTTTAACCTTCGACCCAGCGTGGTTTCGATGCCTACTGTAATCCATCCGTTCCTCACAGAGGGAGTCGAGGCAAGGGCATATCAGATAAGAGCACTACAAACTGCTTTGACATCATCATGCTTGATGGTTATGCCTACCGGATTTGGCAAAACTGCAGTAGAATGGATGGTAATGGCTGAACATCTCAGGACCAGTGAAAAAAAAATAATATTAATCGCCCCTACAACTGGTCTAGTAGCTCAACAACAAAGAATGGCCAGAGAAATGCTAAATCTAGATAATGAGGTTATACTCAGATACACCGGTGAGACACCACCGGATAAACGGTCCGAAATATGGGGGCGAGGCCGAATATTAATGGCCACACCACAAGTTATCAGGAACGATGCTAGTTGCCATAGAATAAATCTAAGTGACGTTTCATTGATTGTTTTTGATGAAGCCCATCATGCGACTGGTAACCATGCCTATGCTCAAGTCGGTGATCTTTACAGGAACCAAAATCCAGACGGTTTCTCTCTGGCTGCAACAGCCAGCCCGGGCACAACCAAGGGAGCAATATATGAGGTCGCACAAAGATTAGGAATTGATAGTTTTGATGTTTCCACCAAAGATGAACCGCTATTGAAATCCTATGCTGTAACACTTCATGATGATGCAATTAATGTTGAACTTCCTGATGAACTCAAAGCACTAATTTTCCCTCTTCAAGAGCACCAGTCAAATGAAGTTGAGAGTATTCAGAGAATGGGTTACATGGGTCCGGTAAAAAACCTCACGAGTAAAATAATCACCGATGCCCAAAATGCTGCTAGTAAAGCAATCAGCAGGAGAGATGCGAGAGGCTACAATGCAGCAAAGAGAATTTCTGATATTCGTCGGATGCACATGCTGTTAGACCTCCTCAAAACCCAGGGAGTTAGAGCCGCACTAGCGTTTCTAGATAAAGCTGAACATGACGGACGTAGCGGGGATCGGGCAACCAATAGATTTCTCGCAACGCCTGTAATACACAACTTCAGAACTAACGCTGACGACTTGGGTGAATTACATCCAAAAGCAGCAATAGTCGAAGAAATGGTAAAGCAAAAACTGACAAAAAAACCTGAATGTAAGATACTAATCTTCACTGAATTTCGTTATACAGTAACTAATTTGTTAAATTCATTGTCAAAAATTACTGGAGTAAGAGCGGCTAAATTCATCGGCCAGGCGACCAGCGGAAAACAAAAAGGCATGACGCAAAAACAACAACTGGCAAGGCTAGAAGAATTTAGAAACGGCGATATCAATGTATTGATAGCTACATCTGTTGGAGAGGAGGGGTTAGATGTTCCCGCAGCCGATTTAGTGTTGATGTATGAACCGGTGCCTAGCGCAATTAGGTCGATACAGCGGCGGGGACGGACTGCTAGACAACGGTCTGGAACTGTGAAGACGCTTGTTGCCAAAAACACCCGTGATCAGTTTGTAAATCATGCTGCAAAAGCTCGGGAGCGCAAGATGTATGAGAATTTAGCAGCAATAAAACGAGATGGAAGGATTAAATTTAACCCTCGGGACACAACAGAACCGCTAAAATCCTTCAAAATCAGACAAGAGAACATGATTGTTTCTGCCGAAGATTTTCTCTCGGGAGAACAGAGGAAATTTGAGAAACTATATCCGCAAGAAGTTAATATGGAAGCCGCAACGATAGCACCAGTCTTGGGAGAAAAAAATAATGCTTCCATAATTGCGCCGAAGGATAAAAGGCCACGTAACCAGATGGGGCTAGACCAATTTTTCCCTGGTAAAGAGACAGAAATTAGCCGAGAAGACATGATTAACACCGGCAATGCTGCGAATGCTCACATAGATAGCATGAGTGAAACCTCTACCTCAACCGTTACTCTTGACTACAGAGAGTCATCATCAACGCTGTCTGCCTACATCAGCAGTTTAGGAATCACAATAGAATATGACAACCTACAAACCGGTGACATATTGATCAATGACGATATATTAATTGAGAGAAAGACATCAAGAGACCTGTTAACATCAATAATCGACCAGAGATTGTTCAAGCAGTGCCAGAGAATGACCGATTCAGATATAAGACCACTATTATTGATTGAAATGGGAGAAATCGGCAATTCTGTTCATCCAAATGCGGTCTTGGGCGCATTGGCCCATGTCACGCTCGAATTAGGCATCCCCACTATTACAACTAAGAATTCAATGGAGTCTGCTCACTTAATTTACCTCATCGCCAAGCAACATAGCAGTTTAACAACCGCCCTGAGAGATTACACAATTTATGAAGAAATTGATGAGAAATCAATAGATAGCATTTGCGAAGCCGCTTCTATAGAAATTCAACAAATGATAAACGAAAATGTAAGTTCAGAATATTTAGTCAAGAAATGGTCAGAAAAAGGGGTTTTAAAGCAAATTGAATTATTGTCCTCAATCACTGGACTGACACACAACAAATGTAGCAGCATTATTGAAAGATTCAAATCGATTGGCGGGTTTTTCAAAGCAGAGTTTAGCGAATTATCTGCGGCCCTAACCAAGGAAGAACACACTAGTATCTCGTGGTTATTTGAGAATTAACCGCCAATGAGGATTGCTCTGGTTCTGAGTTGGGCAAGCCTGTCGGGATAGTGCCCAAAAGCAAATGCTACTAACTCGGCTAAATGAACCACAGGAATACTGGTATTTTTGCCAGTTTTCCTGCCGGCCTTGGTTTGATAGGAGTCTAAATTTGCGTGGGACACAGTGCACGCACTTACCATTAGGTCTGCGCCGTTTGATTTGGCATCAGAAATTACAGAAGAAATCAACGACATAACTGGCTTTTCAAGCGTTAATAAAGATGGCGCACCGACACTTTGACATTTCAAATCATAGTTTATCGGAGTCCCACCGAGTGCTACTATTAGCTGTTCGAGGTATGTTGGCATAAATGGGTCATCATTACCACAGAAGCCATCTCTTTGCATGTTAGGACCATAATACGGCGCAATCTTGAGTTCGATAGGATTGATTACCGCATCATTCACCTTGTCAAGGCCGATCTCTTCCACCAAGTAGTGCAATAGATGCCAAGAATCAGATTCACCTCTGTATTCTACCCCAGTAGAGCGGGCAATCAAATTGTTTAGCTGAGCTGCATAAACAGGGTCGTCTCTGAGGTCTTGAATGGTGTCTTTCATGATGCTATGGCTGGTTGCGCAAGTAGTCATAATATCGAGTCCTTTTTCCTCGGCTAGAGCCAGATTTCTAGCAACTAAGGCATGTTGTAATTTGCTCGATGCCTGCTTAATAATATTGCCTCCGTCACTAGTTGCTTCAGGTAATTCGATTAATTCTATACCCAAGGTTTTGCACAGTGGTTGTATACAATCTTCAACCTCCATCGAGGCTGCGCGGGCTACGTTACCTGGATAATAGGCAATCTTGGGCATCAAAATCACTCAAAACCTCTGGTCTATTTCGTTGAATAGCCCCACTACTTGATGGTGATTCTTTACTTTGGAATTAAACATATTTGGAATCTTGCCGATACCTGCTGGTGGTAATATCAACGCTTGCAAACTTCGGATAGGCGGGCCACCAGTTCTGGTAAAGCCTAGAACCATTCTTGCAGAAACACCATCAAAAATATTACTTATCAAGCCAATGGGACCCAATACTTGTCTATACAGAGTTGTCTCGTTTAGTTTACCTGTCCACTTGACACTGCGGCCATACCATTTGACTAATCGTCCATGGGCGCCACGATAGTTAGTTTGGTTGAGGATATATGACCTGATGTCATTCAGTCCTTTGGATGCTGTCTTGCCTTCTTTGCCGTATCGAGCAATTGAGGACAAATCGGCCTCGCCCCAAACACCAGCAGGGTGATTTAGCGAAGCGATTAATGAGTTTTTGTACTTCTCTCCTGATCTTGGATCCATAACTCTATTCCATCGTTGTAGGTGGACACCTGGGCCCTCATATTTCCCATCATAAGCCACGGTGTCAGACATTGAGTGCAGTAATTGATAGGATTTTATGTCACTCATGATGTGTAAACTGACGGCTTGTTCTGACTCCATTGTTCCAACAGCATCGCCGTTGATTAGGTATTCTCCTTCTCTAGAATTTGATGACATCCATGGTTTTGCCTTCAGACGGTTCTCTTCGAAGCGAGAGAAGTCAACCATCAGGTCTCTGATGACAGGATAACCGGAAAGAGGTTCGATTTTCATGACTCCGTTAACTCCTATTGCCTCTGAGATACTGGTTATATCGGCAATGACGAGTCTGCCATTGACTCGAACTCCAGAGGTTGGTGAACCGGTTCCATCACCTACCCTAAAGGTCAAACTTCCGTCTACATTATTTTTAATGGCAAATAACATTTCTTGGATTGACGCATTAGCAGGAAGTGAACAAACTATGGTGTCCCATCCAGATTCGGCTGCTGTTGGACAGTAGCGGAACATTTCAAGGGTTACAGTCAATTCCGATGTATCTACCATACCAGGAGCGAAGTCTCCGGAAACTTCCTCTTCATCACCACTAGTTCCAAATGCTATCATTTGGTCTAACAATTCAATTTGTAGATTCCCAGAGGAGTCAACACAGGCAATCTTTGGTAGTGCCTGAGCAACCCATGTTGTCCATGGTGGTTCAAAGTCAACATCACACAATTGAATGTTGTGAACTTGGTTGGCGCCCAATGACTGATATTTATCGTTCCAATCTACGCCGGCCTTGCAAAACTCATCGTATGCTGTGTCGCCGATTGCACATACGCTGAAATGCACACCATCGAGCGATGGGTTTTGAGAGTTAACTGACTGCCAAAGTGATTCAGCGTTGTCGGGCATTTCCCCTTCCCCCCAAGTCGAAGTGATAATCAGAGTTCTCTTATGACCTGCTAGTTTGGCTGCATCGAATCCATCCATGTCATAGACTGTTGGAACTAAGCCATAGTCTGCTGCTAGTTTGGCAGTCTTTTCCGCTAATCCGGATGCGTTGCCGGTTTGGGAGCCAAACAGAATGGCAAGCGAACGGTCGCCATCCATGAGGGCTTGTAGTTCTGCGCTCGCATCGCCTGATGCTGCTGGTGCGCTAGCTGAAGCGACTGGAGCGGCAGCAACCATTTCTGAATCATCTACCGTTATTGTTCCAGTATCTAAATCAGACATGACTTGCAAGGCAGAGTTGGCCCATTTTTCCCAAACAGGCTCATAATCTACATCGCACAACTGTATATCATGAACTCTGGTTGCTCCCAATTGATTCAGCTTAGCATCCCAGTCCAAGCCGGCCTTGCAGAACTCATCATATGAGGTATCTCCAATCGCGCATATTGAATAGTTAACAGAATTCAAACTGGGGTTTTGTTCACAAGTTGCAGCCCAGATTGATTCAGCGTTATCTGGCATTTCTCCTTCGCCCCAAGTGGAGGTGATGATAAACAGGCGCTTTGCGTCCGAGAAATTATTTGGCTTTATGTCACCTATGTCTACAACTTTGGCCTGTAGATTGAATTTTTTAGCAAGTTTGGCAGTCTTACCCGCGAGTTCTTCGGCGTTGCCAGTCTGGGAACCGAAATAGATAGTTAGTTGCCTGTCAGGAACCTCCGGCATACTGCTCACCCAATATTCCCAAATCGCCGTAGTCTTTGAAGGTTGCTTGCTAACCCTTCATTAGAGCCTATTGAACTGGTAAATTTTCTGCTGACAAATCACATTTGGAAGTCGCCCATGTCTCCCATCTCGTCACCCATTGATACTCCCTTTGATGAGATAACGTCGTCAATTCTGAGAATCATAACTGCAGTCTCTGTTGCAGATTGAATCGCTTGTTCGACGACTCTAATAGGTTCGAGCACATTGGCATCACGCATATCCACGACACCGCCCTCATAGACATTAATTCCAGCATTTGATTGCCCATCTGCATGAGCTTTCCTTAGTTCTATCAATGTAGTGACGGGATCTAAACCAGCATTTTCTGCTAAAGTCCTAGGGATTATTTCCAGTGCTGAAGCGAAAGCTTCGATTGCCATCTGCTCTCTTCCACCCACGGTTTCGGCAAATGTTCGTAGGTCTCTTGACAACGCTGCGAGAACGCTACCGCCACCAGTTAACACCGCTCCGTCTTCCCAGGCAACTGAAACAACTCCAACTGCATCGTCAAATGCGCGACGAATCTCATCAACAACGTGTTCAGTTCCGCCACGAAGTAAAACAGAAACAGATTTTGCTTCTGGACATCCGGTGATGAATGTCATTTCTGATTCACCGATTTTCTTCTCCTCAACCTTTTCAGCATGTCCCAAATCATCTTTAGTCAAGTCATCAAGGTTGGTGACTATTTTTCCACTGGTCGCCTTTGACAAGGCTTCCATATCAGACTTTTTCGCTCTTCTTATGGCAAAAATGCCAGCTTTAGCCATGTAATGTTGAGCTAATTCATCGATTCCCTTTTGGCAAATCAAAACATTTGCTCCGGATTTTTCAATTTTCTCGACTAAACCGCGAATGTAATTTTCCTCCTCCTCAAGGAATTTTGACAATTGGTTGGGGTCTGTTATCTGAATTTTAGCATCGACTTCGGTTTTTTTGACTTCGATTGCGGAGTTAACCAGCGCTATCTTGGCACCTTTCATCGACCGCGGCATACCAGCGTGTACTCGCTCTTTATCGAGTATAATTCCGTCAATCAGCGTGGAATCCTTTATTGACCCCCCTTGACGCTTTTCGACTTTTATATCAGACAGATCAACAAGCCGTTGATCTGCTTCAATAATTCCAACGGCGTTAACAGATTTAACACAAATATCCGCCATGAATGACTTAACAGCACCGGCTGACTTACCAGTCAGTGCGGTTTTGGCTACTTCCATGAGAACTGAATCGTCATTTTTTGTCGCAATACCGTGGCCTTCCAACAACTCAACAGCCTTTTCAGCCGCAAGCCTGAAGCCCTCACAGATTACTGTAGGATGGACATTTTGCTCAATTAGGTCTTCACTTCGTTTGAGTAATTCCCCAGACAGAACTACGGCGGTTGTCGTTCCATCAAAACAATGTTGCTCTTGGGTCTTAGCGACTTCAATAATCATCTTTGCAGCTGGATGCTCTATATCCATTTCCTTCAAGATTGTTGCACCGTCATTGGTAATTACGACATCTCCCATTGAATCGACTAGCATCTTATCCATGCCCTTGGGCCCTAGTGTTGAACGAACCGCATCTGCAACGGCTTTGGCCGCTGCAATATTGTTTGATTGGGCTGTTCTTCCGCGTGTTCTTTGAGTTCCATCTTTCAGGATGAAAATTGGTGCCTGACCATTACCATACATAGTGTCGCCTCATCTCTTGCGAGAGCAACCAAGATTTCAACCCTACGATTATGCTGAACAATGAGCCGAACTCAGTTTTGTTGATTTTGCGATAGCCACATCTCACCATAAGCGTTCCATTGCTCCATGGTCCATCCATCAGGCAAGCCTGTTGCTGGCAAAGGCGGGGCACTAGGGATTAGTGCTTCTCCAGCGGTAGCAAGAATGTCTCCGGTTACAGCACTATCATGGATATTATAGGTAATGTTCTGCACTATTGTTGGTTTTGATTCTGCGGGGTTTTGGAACTGGTCACCTTCCTGAACCGGTTTCTCTTGATATTGAGGTTTAGGAACTTGTTGAGGCTCTGATGTTTGGGGTGGCATTGAGGCTGGCACGCTGGCAGGCGGACCAGAGGGAACTGTAGGCGCTGATATCACTGACTGATACGTGGCGGTTAAACTGTCTTGGTAACCTTCCTGCCCCCAATTCGCATACTCATCATCATCATCTTCGACACTTCTAAGAATTCTGACGGTGACAATAATTCCACCGAGTATTATAACAATAAAACCTAACCAAGTTGCGGCACCAGCAAAATCAAACCCAGCATCCGCATCATCGTTTGTTTCAATTATTATTTTCCGCAACTGTACCTGGATAGGTGATTGTGCAGCATCACTAACTGTATCGGAGCGTGCCCAGAGAATAATTTCCGAATCAAATGTTGGATTATCTAGATTTAACAGGGTATCTTCTGTTACTTCGAACCTAATTGTTACTACCTTTACCGAATCATCACCAGTGCCTAACACAAATTGGCGATCGCTGTTATCGATTCTAGATTTATACCAACTGCTCGAATTACCATAGTCTATATCCATAGATACAGATTGTGCGGTTGAAAACTGATTTCTCACACTCACTTCCAAAACTACCTCTTCTTCAAAATTGTCAATAATTACTTGCTGTGATGGTAGAATCTTGAGATATTGATTGGCACTACCTACTGAGTAAGTGGAGCCGCCACTGGCTATGACTGAGTCATCGAAATCACTCCTAGCAATAACTACCATCTGTAAATTACCGCTTACACCAGTATCAAAAGAAAACTCGACTGTAACATTGTAACTAGCACCGCTGTCGATGATTGGAGTAAATTGACCGCTGACTAAGTTGGTAAATTGTGCGTTCATACCCTGAGGTAAACTGAGGCTCATCTCAAATTTGTCTGCAATATTACCATTATTGGTCACCTCGAAAGTCATTGATTGAGCAATGTCTCCAGGGATATATGACTGGTCAGAGTTGTCGGTTTCAACATGTACACTCGCAGTCTGTCTGATTTCCACAGGAATGACTTCATTTACTGACAAAGAGGAATCGCCAACATTTGTTGCAGTGACAATTACTTCGTAAAATCCCTCGGGTAGACCTATCGGCATTGGCAAATTAAGGAAGAATGTCCACGAGCCGCCCCATTCATCCAATAATGGGGATTGTATGGTGTCAACAAAGGCCGCATCTTGTCGGTACTTTAATGGAAAATCGCTAGTCACTGTAATATTGTATGATTCCTGATCATTACCATTATTGTATAGCGACATTAGTATTGATTTACCCTCCTCATTTGCGTAGCCTTCGACAAACAATCTACCATTATCGTCACTAAATAAAGCGTAACTGGCTTCAAGGTCAAAATCGCGGAATATAGGGACATCAATGATTCTGGTAAGTAAGGTGTCTCCTACTACATCGCCGCTTGTTCTAGATGCCCTGACATTGACATTCACCTGGCCAGGTAAAGCCCTTTCTTCTGCTGAAATTAGCA
>DALZ01000075.1:17066-28508 GCA_002496955.1 Euryarchaeota archaeon UBA128
ATTCATCTTGGAATGTCCCTGACCAAAATTCCTCACTGAAGGTTGAAGTTAACTGATAGGTTGAATCTAAATTACCTGTATTGAATATAGTAAACGGCAATAGTTTAGATTCGCCCGGGTTCATGGTTAATGCAATCTGATTGGTGGTTGATGTCAACTTAACACTATACTGTGAGTTTATCGAAACAGTGGTAGTGACTCGCGCTTTTTCTCCAGAGTTGGCCGAACTAGCATCAGTGAACCAAATTTCCCAGTCCTGAATTTGAACATCTGCACCCGGAGGAATTGACAAATTTGCCCATACCTCAGTTGTTTCAAACGGCCCAATCGGTGGAATTACCACATTGAAATCATTGTCATTTGGATTAGTTGTATCAAGCCTCAATTGGGGAATTACAGGGTCCATCCAAGATTCATTGGTAATGTTCGTTTGCGCTCGAAATTGGACATTTTTATAGCCATTATTGGTTACTAAACACTTCCAAGAAACCAAATCATTTGGCACGGTTTCAAAGCCACCAACGGGATTATCACATGTGGCTGTAAGAGTATAACCGTCTACCTTGGAAACGCCAAATTGCACAAAATCATCGAAGTGCATTCCCTGAGTTGCTCCAGAACTGTCTGAGCGGAAGACTATGCTGAAACTCCAAGAATTGCCACCCAACAACAAATCAGGATTTAGCAGATTTGGGTTCTGTGACCAGACTGTTTGTGGATCCCAAGAAATGTTCTTCCATTGACCGGGAATTGGACTTGGATTTATTGCTTTAACGTCCCAATTTACTGATTGTAGAGGGTCTGAGAAATTGCCATTGCCGTTCCAAAATTCAAGGTAGGCGTTGTCTCCAGAACTCATCGTTCCCCAAGCCTGTAAGTGCACTTGTGTCGAAATATATTCTTGTGACCGGAATAATTTCCGGCAGACTGGTATCTGTTCTATTGTTGAAAGGCCCACGTCCAAGGCATCTCCATTACAATTATTGTTGCCATTTTTAAACGAATAAACCAGCCTGTCAAATGCGCTCGATGGATAACTGTTACCCGGCAAAGACATTCGCCAATGTGAATTGCCGACGGCAGAGTCGCCGTTGTCCTCATACCAAGAACCATAATCATCTGCATCCCCGCCACCAGCAGGGTACCTCGCTGGCCTGAATGTTAAACTGGTTCCAGAAGCTTCGCCATCCATAATCTCTTTGTGAACTGCAATTGGGACCTGTTTTTCCATTACATCATTCTCATTCCTATCATCGTTGGTGAAATTCACCGAGGCTCGTAAGATCAAACCACCAGTCAATTCGTTCGTTGAGGTATTCAAAACCGAGTGGGCTTCTTGTGGATTCCACACAATGGTGTTTTCATTTTTCGCCCCGCCTGACATCAAGTCCGTGGTCCAGTAAAATGTCTCAATGACGAAACCAATTGGGTGAACTACCTCTAATTTGGCATCCGTTTGTTTTTGTGTCCCGGTTATTGGACCATCTTTGAATATAGTGATTGTTACCTCAACAATATCGTTTTGCAGCAGGTATTCTTGCTCTTCACCATCGGGTTGTATCCATAACTCGGTCTCTAATGACTCATTTCCTAACTCGATGCTGAAAATGCTAAAGTCATCTTTTGAGCCACCCCTGGCAGATATTGCTTCCGCTTCAGGAACATAATTCAATGCAAGAATTTGCATTAACAGTAGTGTCACAAGGGTCACTGAAGATAGCCTTCTCATATTCATCAACAGCACTCCCATGAACATTCAACACATGAAAGTAATTGTTGGTTGTCTAGCAGATTTAACGGTTAATCATCGTTCTTGAGGCCTTTTATAGCAGGTTCATTATGCGGAGGCTGTTGATGGTTTTGCCCGAAACCATCGTCAAAAAAGTGCTCAAAGTCAAACCCTTCACGACCCAATTTGTCCTCATCGGGAAAACTAGTTACATCTGCAACTTTTGGATTTGAGTCATCAATTAACGATTCATCAGCGATTTCGTTACCAGTCGGTCCGGAGATTATCTCCGCTACTTGCGAAACAGCTTCTGACACCTCGGGTGCAACTACAGTGTTGGACAGATTTTCCACCATATCGGTTAGGTTTTTTGGTTTTGAATCAATTAACTCAACATTTTCAGACATCCACTCAGGCGGATCTCCAGAACCAGCACCTAATACCGCTAAAGTGGTAAAAGTCGCTAGTGGGATTACTGCGAGTGCAGCTATTAGGTCCAGAAAAGAAGTCTCCGGTATTGAACCAATATTGAGTGTTGACTCAAAGAACGACTTCTCTATGGCAATATTTAGGTCAATATCCGAACCAATCCAGCCCAACACAACAACACTCGCAGTTCGCCCCATAAGCCACAGAATGAGGACTGGAGCAAGCCAAGAAATTTTTGTCATTGAAATCAACCATTTTCTGGTGAATGATGCTATTCCAATGTATTTCATAGCTATTTTAGGATAAAATTTCATTACTATGCTAAGAGTAAAGATATACAAAATTAATGCCAACTCTAACCGCCTGTTTTCCTTCATCAAACTATCAGGAACCATCAGAACCATCGCCAATGGCAGGGTAGCAAGCAATACTTGGAAAGGGACGGCAAGCAAAATCAAACCGCCGTGAGTCGAGATTATTGAGTGGCCTTGTTGCCATCTTTGATGGGCTAGAACGCTTATTTGGCCATGCGGAGAGGCAGCGTAATTTTGTCTCGCTAATCGTCGCTGAGTTGCACTCCTTTGAGACCGCGAAAAGCGTAAAAATTTCATCCAACCGCCGCTATCAATTACCGCCAACGGAGTGTATCCACCAATTATTAGAGCCAGAAAAAGTGCTACCATACCATACATAATTGATGCTGCAGTGATCCATGGAATCATCTCTTTCTGAAATGTGATATTGATACTCTCACCAAAGAAACTAAAATCAAATAAATACGTCAGCGTGAACGCTATTAAGGGTGTTAGAAAGACTTGGCAGAGAGCAACAATTGTTAACCATAGACGAGCACTGATTGGTTTTTTTCGTCCCCCACCCGCCATACCGTTTCCCTGATTTAATCAATTATCAAATATTGGTGATTATTTGCTTATTCTACTAAGTTTTTTGCTCATTGTTTATTCCTCGGAATCATCTATCAACTCAGACCCATTTAAGTCAGCTGCAATTACTGGGTAACCATCCGTTAATAGTAATCTGAAACCACCCAGAAAAAACCCATCCTGTCGCTTGCGGCCTAAATCCGGTCTAGGCATCTCGTCTAAAATTTTAGCACAGGATTTACACTTAATAGCCATCACCTGCCATTCTGGTATTGGCTCATTACAGCATTTAGATTCAGATTCAATCTCGTCCATGACAATTTGCAACCTTTGAGCCATATTCAGTGTCCATGGTGGCTTTTGACCGCCAGTGAAACTTTGTAGTCGAGATAATATAAACCAACCAGAGGATATCCACAATCCAAAACCAAATGCAGCATTGCCCCACTTTATTGACGCGAAACCGAACAATAGTGGTATGGTTGCGACAAAGAAGCACATCCAGTAAATCATTCGCATGTGTAACACTCGCTGGGTTAGTTTTGGCGACAACTGAATTGGCTCTGGGTGGGGTGAAAATGCTGTGTTGAAACCTCTTCCACGAGTTATCATTATTATAGGTAAACGAGGAAATAGAAAAGAGATTAGAAAACCAGACGCAAAATATACGATTGGCGCTATTAAGGACATGGTAATCAATTCTCAGGTAACTTCGCCGACTAGCCTTCCAAAAGTTCAGCATCAACCACCGACGCAATATCAGCATCATCTTTGAGGACCTTGTCTATTGATTCATTGCTATCTAAAGTAAGGGTTTCCGGGCTGCTGGATCGGCCATAGAATAGTAACAGGCCAACAATCAGGATTAACACAATAAATATGAAATCTAGGTGGAATTTTTCAAACAATGACTCTGAGTGGGAGCCATCGTTTCCTTCTCCTTGTACTGTCAACAGAACTGGCAGGGATTGTCCCTCATCACTGACGCCTCTGACTTCTATGGTGTTGTTACCTTCGGGCATTCGATCAGTGTCGAGGGCTATCGTCCAGTCCATTCTCTCCAACGCACCGATAGTTCCATTTGATTCTTCAAAGGCAACAGATTTCCACTCACCATTGTTTAAACGATACTCTACTTGATTTATCGACCCGGTTTGTCCCCATGCTTGGCCTGTTACCAAATACAACCCTGTGTCATTGTCCAATCCCATAGAATCAACATGGACCTGGCTGTTGACATCTATCTGACCAGTCAATTGCATCTCTTTCAGGGCAATGGATAATTTCACTGCCTCGTATGCATCAACTAAGCCCCAGCCGAAATCTCTATTCCAATATGGATCTACTTCCGGCAATGTTGCCTCACCCTTCCTTTCCGCGGTAAATTTGAGAATCTCCTTCATTTCAAAGGTCGACAAGTTTTCATTTGCTTCAATCATCAATGCCAGGATACCTGAAACCGATGGAGTTGCATAGGATGTTCCAGAACCTCGACTAGTGTAGGTATTTGATGAAGCATCACCGCCCAGAAAATTGTTGCAACCCCCAGAAGTAACACAACCCTCTGCCTGAATTATATTAGTTCCTGGAGCTGTAATTTCCGGCTTTAATTCATTCAACGGGTTTCCATCTCCGTTATCTCGTCGAGGACCTCGAGATGAGTAGGAGGCGATTGTGTCATCATCTCTAGTTACCGTATTACCATCATCTGTCGCACCAACAGTGATTGATAGGTCAGATGACCCCATACCCGAGAGCCCGTCGTTATTCGGGCCATCATTTCCTGCAGCCACGCTCACAACAACACCTTCTTCCATTGCGACATCAAGAATCATACTATGCATGTCAGTTCCATCAGAACCTCCATCTTCATGCGAGGTAATACCCCATGACAGAGAAATTATGTCTATCCCGTGCAGGTCCTCATCAACTCCTGCCCAAGCCGTATCTTTGTTGTCGATAATCCACTCAATGCCGTTCATTGCTGACTCATAGAATTCCTGCTCAAGAATATAATTTTCAAACGGCCCCGCTCCTGCGTCAGTTCCAATCCTAACGTCAATTAATGAAGAACCGGGTGCAGAGCCGTAATACTCGCTCTGACTACCGTCTGCGTCGATGCCCGTTGCTGATGACATACCAATACACGCAGTGCCGTGTTGGTTTCCATCATCTGGGTCGTAAGAGCCATCAGTCTCTCTTGCGCCGAAACCCGCAGCAACACACGTTGGATCGGTATGCAAATAGCACACTGCATCGTAGCCAGCAACGAATTTGCCAACCAATCCGGGATGCTCATTATCTACTCCCGTGTCAACCATTGCAATGTTTACACCTTTCCCCGTAACACCAAAATTCCATGCTGAATCTGGGTATATTGAAGAATTTCTTGCCTTGACATTGGGGGTTTGTACATCGCCATAAAACACCACTCTACCATATTGATGAACCATAACGACATCGGACAAATTTGCTAACAATGGGGCTAGACTTGGCTCTTGAATACCTACCAGTACCGAGTCGATCGACTCTATGATGTCGACTACAATTATGCCTAATTGATTTAGTTCAGCAATGTGGCCTTCATTCACCTCAACAACGTAAGAGATGCCGATACCGAGTGGTTCAGTCGAGGATTCAATCGAATCGTGAATGTGGTTTTTGTTTACATCGTATGCTGAGCGTTCATACCAAGGAGTATCATCCTCTGCCCATTTTGGTTCAAGTTGTTCCGGGATTAGCATGGTTGAGTCGTCGTTTATCCAAAAAATTCCTGATTCATCAACAGACTTCCAACCGGTTCGGTTGTGGACTGGATTATCATATATTGAGCCAGTCAATGGCAAAAAGAAAATTGCGCACAATACCACGGCAACCAGTCGTTTCATTGGTCTCACCTAGCCTCAGGAGAACTCAGTCCCACATCAAGATATTCATGCTTTGTTAAATGGTGGGAGCAGAGGGATTTGAACCCCCCCCAGCGGGTTTCTTCTGAAACCGCCCAGTGTTTGTGGGCAAGGTCTGCAGGATGCAACAGGTCGGCGCTCCAGTTGGTCATCAACTTCAGCAAACCCACTCGTCTTCATTCCTGTGCAACTGGAGCCCGCGATACTACCAAGCTATACTATACTCCCTCGGCTCACCATCAGATTCAGTTCTTTGCCTGTCGGCGAGCACGCTTTCGGCGTCGCAATTTCTTTTTGCGCCACTTCCATCGTTGGTTACCGGATTTCTTCCAAGCACGTGAGCCTCTCTTCATGGTGAACAGGCATGCCACAAACATGCCATATATGAGAGCATCGGGGGAAAATAAATCTAAGATGTTACCAAGACTTACCTAAAATTCATGAAATTAGGTGGCGGACGTACCAGGATTCGAACCCGGGTCGCCGGCTTAGAAGGCCAGAGTGATATCCAACTACACTATACGTCCAAACCACCCCAAAGCCATCTCTTTGATGAACTTTGAGGATACAAATTACAGAGGTCTGGCACACTTGTGACAACGAGTCGGCTTTCTCACTGTGGTCCTTTCCCAAGTGTAATCACAATGTTTGCATGACCATGATTTAACTTTCAAATCACCTAGAACTGAGTTGCGCAATTTTTGCAGCAATGGAGATTCAGACATCTTTGGGCTTGGCGCGATTTTGTTAGTAAGCTCATCATGTAGTGGCGTGTGAAGTGTTAAGCCTGCTGCATGTAAGAACTCGTGGACAAACGTATGCCTGTAAAGTGCATCATCTTCAACCAGCGCAGGATGTAGGCCGATAGTAACTTTACCGGGATCAAGTCTTAGTCGGCGACGGCGGTTTAATTCAGTCGACCCTTCTTCAAATCTCGTCATGCCAAGTCTATCGTCGGTTGGTTCTAACCATATGATTTGGATTCTATCCTCAATCCACGGCATAAAAACTGCGTCGGTAACCCCAGATAACACAGCCAAGGAGTCAACAATCGCCCCGTCCGGAATGGTTGGTTGATAGTCCGGTACTGGCGTATCCTTGAGCATCCCCGAGTCCGCCATGATAATGGTAATTACCCGACATTCATCAAGTGTATGATAATTGAAAATGCTTATCATGGGATTCTGGGTGGCTCGCTTTGTAAACCCAATGGGCGTGTAGATCAGTTGGAAGATCGCTACCTTGGCATGGTAGAGGCCCCGAGTTCAAATCTCGGCACGTCCACCATTCTATAGAATTAATTGACGATTATTATGCACTCACTACATCGATTGTATTGATGTTTTTTTGCCTTTTCGATACATACCTAAACAGCAATTCTGCCGCTAACGCAAAGCCAATCTGGAATAAGGCAAAAACAATGTTCCAGGTCACAGAGAATAATAATCGTGGTGAATCAGCGCTAAATGACAAAACGTTAAGCGAACCTAAAACGAGTAATACCTGTGATATCATGTATGGCAGCAAACTCATCCCAGCACTCCTAACAGTATACATTAGCCAAGTAGACATTAGGAGAATCGGTGTAGCAATCATCAAAATCATCCAATTCAAATGAGGATTTACTCGATCGCCAAAATATCCACCTCGCACCTGTATCCGCCCTAAATCGAGTTCTCTTGGATGAGGGCAAATTCCCTCTGCACAGGTTTGAACACCGTTAACTTGACCGAGCAGTGTCCACCATAATACCCATATCATCCAAGGGGTTAAGGCCATGGCAATGAATACTTTTGGATTGCTGTAATCAAATCTCAAGTCAGCTATCTTCTCGGCAAATTTACCAACCATAATCGCCATGCAGGGAATCAGCAGCAAGACTATTACGGCAGCCCATGCCCCCCAAATGACTAACATGTGTGATGCCAATACAACCCTTAGTGAATCAGTAATTTCGCCTTTAGTCTCATCGCTGAAATATTGCTTAATTGACAATAGGTAGCAGGCCAATAATACTACTATAACAACCCGATCGAATAGACTTGATTCAATCAGGTGGGATGTGAAACAGAATATTACTAACAAGCAGTATTTACTAAACCTGCCTGTATCATATTTTTCCCTAGCAATCAGGCTACCAATGTATACTGCAACCAATAGCATCGCACACAATACGCCGCCCGATACTATGCCCGTGGGCCATCCCAATTTTAAGATCCTATTCATGATGTGGAAGCCAGTTATTCGATTGTTAACAAAAATCAGCGAAATAAACAACAACAACGAAAGTATGATGGTTTGAATATTTTCATATCTATGGGTTTTAACGCGCCAGCGGTCAACAATAGATTTTACCGCAAAAAAGAACATAGGAATTAGCATAAACCACAAACGCAACCCGGAGAATGTGAAACAGGCTAACGCCATAACCCAGTAAAAACCCGGAGAAAAATGTAATCTAGAATCTTGTTTAGATTTGTATTGGAACCGATACAACGGATATGTTACTGCCCAGACCATCGTTCCGATAACCACTGATTTACTGATATCATTGGTAAATATTAGACAAATTAACACAAGATATGGGATAATTATCGGGCTTAAAATCAAAGAAACAAAAGGATTTGGCTCAATGGATTGATGTCTTTGGTCGACATATTCAGCTAGCGCAGATGAGGCGAGATACACCGAACAGGCTGCGCCAAGGCCACGAGGAATCATAGCAGAAAAATCCAATCTACTTTGACTGTAAACCAGTATTGCAACAAAGCTAACGAATGTAATTGTTTCTAAGGCAAACATCCTGCCCACTGACATTTGTGCTTTGAAATATAGCAGGCAGAATACAACTGCTCCAAGCCAGATTAATGATACCAATATCCAATCTTCGCTATCGTCAAATTTTGTATCATCACTAACTAAATCCCAATCGTATTTACCATCTATCAAATCTTTAGAGTCACTATTAAAAAATTCGTAGCGCTGTTTGGCAGCCTGCCAATTCCATGATTCAATGGCGGCTTTTTCCTCATTGCTATATGCCAATATGTCAACCGGTATTCTACCGTTTAATTGAACTGGCAGCGGTTGGTGTAACAGTACTGCAGTTAAGGCCGAAATATCTCTTTGGTGGGCCTGCTGATAGGTTTGAGGAACGATTCTGGGACCTTTGATTAGCGCAGTCACATCGCGAGTTACTAATTCAGCCGAGCCATGCGTTCCCGATTCAGTCATACCATGGTCAGCAGTGATTATTATGTTCCAATCATCGCCTAACGCTTGAACTATCTGGTCGACCTGTTTATCGGTTTCAATCATTCTGTCGGCGTATTCTTGGGAATCAATACCCCACGTGTGTCCGACTTTATCGGGGCCTGAAAAATGTGCTGCAACTGTGTCAAAACTATTGTTTTGATTAATTGAGAGAACAAATTCGAGTGTTTCATCATCGCCTTCATAATAATCTGAATGGCCTTTGAAGGTGTAAATATATTCAATCCCTTCAGCAGAATCATACATATTCCCCATCACATAACTACCGATCATAACCACTGAATTGTTATTATCTGCTGCTGCAAGCAACCATGGGTCCATTCCGCCTGGATGTTTTAAATCAAAATTGTTCAATCCGTCAACCGGGTCATTGGGAACTCCTGTCATCATTTCCTTGACACAAGTTGCCGAGAGAGTCAGAGGACCAGTCGTTACACTTAATTTGGCGTATTTATCTAAATTATTATTCAGTAAAGGCATCATGTCCTCGTCCAACATCACATCAGTACCGACACCATCGAGAATAATTAGAATAAATTTATCTGCATCCCCATTTAGAAAAACTGGTTGCTCGACAAGACCCTCAGGGTGTTCTGTTGCAGAATAAACATTTGGAGCAATAAACAAAATCGGTAGTAATATCAATAAAGCAATTACCAAAATGATTTGGTAATGGACTTTTACATTCAATCCCATCTCAATTCAACCCCAAGTTATAATTCATGGTTTGGCTATCTTATGCTAGAATAATTACTCAGTTATACATTATGATTTGTCTAAATAATCATTTCATTATTTCCAGTGTAAAAAATAATTCGCCTATCATTCAATGAAATATTATTTACTTTGCGACAAAGTTCTTCCACCGCTTCATATAATCAACAAACACAGGGCTTAAGCCAACATTGCGTAAATGTTTCTCAGTAAATGGTGGTCGCGTTGGTTGGTAATCAATGTCATGGAGACCCTTGGGCCAATCTGGGTGAGCAATTGCAACTCGGCCAACACCAACAATATCAGCCCCCTCGTCCATTAACCACTGTGCATCCTTTGCATCCCATACTGAACCTGTTGAAATTAGCGGGAAGTTTGCTGGCATAACATTCCTAAATCTCCTTGTCAAACTTTCCGGGTTACCATCATCAATATTATCAAATACATCCCAACATGAGATGTGCAACATATCGATGTCAGTTTGGCACAATAATTGGGCAAGCTGTAAACTATCCTCAAGATTAATCCCCGCACTTTCAATTATTGGTGAAATCCTAACCACAATCAGAAATTTATCCTTTGTCGCCGCTCTAATCGATTTGATTATTTCTCGCAAAAACCTGCTCCTAGCGTGGAGATTTCCACCCCATTTATCTGTTCTCCGATTGGTCTTAGTGCCTAAAAACTGGGAGATTAAATATGAATGAGCACCGTGTAATTCGACGCCGTCAAAACCAGCTGTTTGACAACGTAATGCTGCAGCGGTAAATGATTGAATCATTCCTTCAATCTCAGGCGTAGTCATTGCTCTGGTGTGTTCGCCTGCCATCCCACGCTCCGTGTTAACACTTGCCGAAATGGGTTGAACTCCGTTTAATTCTCGCGGAGCTCGCATTCCACCATGAAATAACTGAACTATGCTAATAGTGTCAAAGCGATTCAATTTCGTTGCCATTTCTTGTAAACCTAGTATCTGATGGTCACCCCATACGCCAATTTCACCACTCCAACCGCGACCTTGCTCGGTAACATTTGCTGCAGCAGTAGTCGTAATAGCGAAGCCGCCCTTCGCCCTGCGCACCAACCAATCCATTTCAGCTCTAGAAACAGTGCCGTCTTCGTTGCTTTGTTTGTTGGTCATGGCAGCTAATAAACTGCGATTTTTCAACACAAAACCCCTACCTATATTGAGCTCTTCAACTGGTCTCATTATATTGCCCAAGAGAAGGGTATTGATGAGTTATTCTCAAATTACCACAGAAAAACAGCATCACAGAATTGATTGTCAAAAATAAAATATTATATGTTGACTTCGTCTAAGATGAATATTCAAAATCACAATGTCGATGAATGTGTTCATTTCAATGAGTTTTGACCCGAGTTTCATCTACCCACTCATCCCAACTTGAATCAAAACCGATGTAATGGATATGAAACTTATTATCCTTGATTTCTCTAATAAGACCATTCCACCATTGACCACCCCATTCTACAGCAACTTGTTGTC
>DALZ01000023.1:0-2239 GCA_002496955.1 Euryarchaeota archaeon UBA128
CTTTTGGTATTGCAGAAGATTATAATTTGGTCATCATCTTTGGTGTTAGACAACAATCGAGACAGTGCCCAGAGTTTGTTTGCCCTGCCAATTTTGATGCTATACATGTCAATAGGAGGAATGTCTAACTCCTCAGAGTTTGTCAAAACAAAATCAGGGTTGTCCATAAATTCGTATGCCGCGTCAAGGATTTCCTGAGGAAATGTAGCGGAAAATAGCAAGGTCTGTCGACGTGCCTCCATGCGTTCAATCACCCAATTGATATCTGGGAAGAACCCCATATCTAGCATCCTGTCAGCCTCATCTAGGCAGAATATTTCCGGTTCGGCTAAATCAATATAGCCACGCTTTGTCATATCCATAACTCGTCCAGGAGTTCCGACAATAATATCAACACCTTTACTTAGTTGCCGGGCTTGTTTTTCTAGATCGGTGCCACCATAAACAGTAACTATCTCGATACCGCCGTCACCTTGAAGATTATCAATTTCATGTGACACTTGATTGGCCAATTCACGCGTGGGAGCCAAAACTAATGCCTGTAACTTCCCTATTGGGGCGCATGCTTCGATAATCGGTATGCCAAAAGCCCCCGTTTTACCGGAACCAGTCCTAGCTTGTCCAATGACATCCCGGCCCTCTAGGGCAATCGGTATCGTATCACGCTGGACCGGTGTAGCATTTTCCCACCCAAGGTTGTTTAATCCCGCTAGAGTTGATTGTTTCAGAGATAGTTTGTCGAATCGTTGGTTTGTGAACATTTTTTTTACCCCGCCTTGTAAAACAGGCCACCGGGCGGCGGCGACCTAACTTAAACTTAGAAATTATCTTGCTCAGCAATTTCCTGTTGCAGGATACCCATCCAATATTTGCGAGCATTTTCTCTGTTCAGGTCTCTGCGAGTCTGACGAACATGCTCTAAGATATATTGACGAAACTTCAGAGCCTTGGTCCTGTTCACTCCGTTTGGAGTAATTCCATCCCAAAGTCTGTCAAATTGTTCAGCCTTATCATTGAATTGTGCGTCACTCATACCTACACCTTAAGCAGTTTGGCCAACAACGGCCCCTTCTTAACAATGCCGACCTAAATTAGGTCCACTTAGTAATCGTCTTCATCATTGTAGCCCATGAGTTCATCTTGCGATACGCTACGATAAAGGTTGGTAGATTTCTTCGGTTTGACCTTGGGGGCCTCATCGACAATAGGTTCACTCTTAATCGACTTGTCTGGCTTTATTGGCTCCAACCCAACACTCTTTCCGGCAGCCTCTGCAACCTCTCGATCTAGTTTAGGAATCGCTGGTGCCGGTGCTAAGAACCGATTCTTTTGAGCTTCTGAGCCCTCCAGAGAATCATCTGTAGAAAATTCGGTAAGGGATTTAATCAGTCTAGTGTCTGTTTCAGACTTTAGAAGATCAATTGCGATACCTCGGAGCACTTCCTCGCCATATAGAATTGGTAACATCTCGATACAAGCACGGCGGACCTCAACATCACTGGACGACGCCCCTTTCAGTATCAACTCTCGGGCTCTTCCACTGTCTTTGTCTAAGGAACGTATGGCCTTCACAGCACTTATTCTAACTTGAGAGTCACTGTCGGATAGCGCTCGTTCGGAAAATATTGTAGCAATTCGGGTATCGACTTTCGCTAATTTAGGCAGTGTCTTTGCTGCGGCTCGACGAACTCTCGGGTCATCATCATTCAACGCCCATGATACTAAATCCCAGCCAATATGACCAGATTTTATCAAGACTTTACCGAGGAGTTTTGCACCTTTCAAACGCAATTCAGCGTCAGACTCAAGAAACAACTCATCGATATGGTCGCATGCAACCTCAGGCCAAGCTTCGCAAAGAGATTCTAGACCTTTGAAAGCCGATTTGCTTCTGCTGGGCTCCAATGAACGTAATTCGTTGTGAATTATTATATCAACTCCGGAAGGAAATACTGGTGCAGATATTGCCAATGCTTCGCTTGCAGCCTTGCGAACCGATACATCATCATCGTCCAATAAAACTGAAAGCCAATCAAACAACTCATCAGACTTTTGCGTTGCAACCTCTGGAAGAGCTGTAAGTCCCGAGACTTTTACCGTCGGAGAGTCATCCTCCAGTGCCTTCAATAGAGACATGTGTGCGCGGTCAGAATTTTTACCTTTGATGCGAGTCAAACCAACTATTCCATCTTCGCGCTTAAGATTGTAGGTTTTAGACCGCCACGAAACTTCATAATCA
>DALZ01000023.1:2633-2995 GCA_002496955.1 Euryarchaeota archaeon UBA128
CCTTCTGGTGATTCAATATATTGTTTCTTTCGCCGTGACTTGGTTACATTCAGAGGTTTGCCTGTTCGGGGGTCTCTCGCCACGTATTCTTTTGTCATATCTGACCTCCCGTAAACCCGGGCAGATTACTCAAAGACATGAATCTGTTGATAACCTGCAATGACTAAAACAAGTAGATTCAAAGTATTGATGCCGTATTGCCACTCATGACGAGCGAAGACTACGATGACATTCATCGCGTGATTGGGCTTTGTTTTCGTGGACATAACAGCATGTCAGATTTAGATCTCGAGCGAATATTATCATTTGATATGGAATGGTTATCGCCGGAAGAGGCAGAGATTGCGGTAAATCGGCTGATT
>DALZ01000175.1 GCA_002496955.1 Euryarchaeota archaeon UBA128
TTTCAAGCCACCTGGTGCTTCTCCGGCCTCAACTTGGGCTTTCCAGCGAATGAATCCATACTTCCAGATTGAAAAAGCAATGAACAACCCTGAGAACATCAAACCATAGCCCCATATGTGGTCTTGCACTTCCAAGAATTCGGGGAAAGCAACTCCAGAGGAATCCAATTTAATCCAAACAAGAGCCGAAGGTAGACCGAAAATAAACAGTGCGAGACCGGTTATTGCGACTGACCGTTCACGGTTGTAACCATGGTCAACAAAGTTTCTAACACACAATTCGACTGTGGATATCATCGATGTCAAGGCAGCAAATGATAGGGCAAGGAAGAACCCTGACATCATTATGAACGGCCCAATTGAGCCACCCGGTGCCTGCGCAAACACTTCCGGCAGGGCGAGGAAAGTTATGGCAGAAGAGCCACCTGTTACTGTTGCTAGCGGATCACTGCTAACCGCAAAGATTGATGACAATACGGCAAGTCCAGCAATAATTGAGATACTGTTATTTGCCAAACCCATGGTAAATGCGTTCAAAACAGTGTCCTCATCTTTTCTCATGTACACAGCATAAGTAATGGCCATGCCCATGCCTGCTGAACATGACCAAGCGGACTGTGACAACGCGTTTATCCAAATCTCTGGCTCAAATAATAGATCAAAATCGACGGAAAACATGAATGTAGCCCCGTCGAGGCTACCATCCTCAAAGTCCATCCACAGTGATAAAAAGAGAGACATGAATAGTAGAACAAAGAGAGAAATCATCAACACTACGTTGACTTTCTCAATCGCTTTGGCACCCTTCCAAATTGCTGCAAGGGTCAGTAAGATTACCAAGAATTGGAAGAAGATTACTTGCCCGGGCGATTGTAAGAACGAATTCCAAACCTCGGTTGTATCGACTCCTTCACCAGTCAAACCGCCAGTTATTCCGAGTTGGAAATACTTAATCGTCCAACCAGCAACAATTGCGTAGTAGAAGCCAATTGCGGTAGAGATCCATGCAGTCCAGAGCCCCATCCATGCAAACTTCTTACCAGCAAATATCCGGAAGGTTCCGATAGTTCCAGTTCTACTGCGTTTACCCATAGCGAACTCCGCAATAACCAACGGAATTGACCAAGCAAACAAGAAGATTAGCCAAGGAATTAGAAATGTGCCCCCGCCGTTAGCGCCAACCATTCTAGGGAAACGCCAGATGTTACCGGTACCGATAGCAGCACCAATCGAGGCGAAGATTAGGCCGAGACGGCCGTTGAATTGGTCTGATTGTGCCATATGAACACCTCGGCTTAAGTGCCAGCCTCCGCAATGTCGGCAGTAAATTCTTTTTCGTTTTCATCAACCAACATCATACGCAAGCAAATCGCCAAACCGCCCCAGACGAATCCAGCAACCACAACAAACATGAACAATGCACCGAACAAGCCACCGTAGTCAGCACGATATTCAATGTCTAAAACATAGTATTCTCCATTAGACGGGAAGAGATACAGATTACCGCCACTAAGAGTGCCTAACATCGCTTTGTAGTGGACTTGCCCTGCGACATTGTCTGGTATCGGCAAACTGGAGCGCAGTGTTGTCCCATTTTCCCCATTGAGTAGAGTACAGGTGCTGCTTGTCTCTCTAAACGGTGCCATTGACCAAGCAGTAGTCGACCACTCTCTGGGACCATAGTCGCTTTGGGCTCGGCTCGGTTTTACTATCCGATACATGATATGCGAAACATCTGAATTCAGTGAATAATCAAACCCGTTAGCCACACACATGTCAACAGGTATGTCGCCTTTGCCACCCGTGTCGACATCATCAGGCAACTGCAATTGGTTAGCAGATAGATTTGCTAAGCCATCATCGGCACGCTCTCGTGGGTTATCGGCAATTTCAGCAATGTAGAAGCCAAGCCCAAGATTTCGAACCGCAATATGATCGATATCTTCTGGACGCTGATGAAATGCGGTGCCAATTTCTGAGGTGTAGCAATAAGACCCATGGACGCCGTAATGCCAATCACAGAAGTCTCCCGAAGTTGGATATAGCGAGGAGGATTGAAGGTTTTGATACTGTGTCATATCGGCCATCTTTTGACCGTGATATTCTAGCTGATCATGGTCGGGACTTTCACAGTCTGTACAGTGGCCCCATGGCCACAGGATGAGTTCGGAGTATGAGTGATGAGTCAGGGTGGACTTGAACTCACTAGCGCCATCGCCGTCGTCGTCATTCATCTCTGTCATGTCTTGAATAAACTTGGTCTCCGGCTCTGAGTTGCCACCCCACCAATCTTCATCGGTAATTCCATCAGCATCATCGTCCTTACCGTCAACGTGGTCCTCGTTGACTTGTCCGTCGCCGTCGTTGTCCTTATCATCGACTGGCCCGTTGTAGACATCGTTGTTAGAACCGTCAAGTTCACCTTCAGACGGCGAACAAGTCCCCGGAATCAGCGGACCAGTAGCGCCTAGCGGAGCACCCCATTCAAACTGATAATTTCGATTAAGGTCGACACCATCGCAATCCTCGTCAACATCCTCTTGCAAGTCAGGCAATGGCGTAACACCAGTAAAGGTGTTGTCACGTAGATTTTTCCTCCAGCCACCACTCGGGCAGGTTTCCCAAGCTGGAGCAGGACAGAATACTTCACGATCGTAGATATTGCCATCAACATTCAGCATTGGTATAAGGTATAACTCTCTAAAGTTCAACAAATCAGTAATAAATTGCTCAGAATAATCCTCATCAACACCGTGATCTCCTGGCCCGCAATTTGTCCCGTCACCGTTTGAATCTTGGAATTCTGTGGCCATGCCAAGGCAGTCCCCATCGTCGTCTAATTGGCCATCGCCGTCAGTATCGCCCCAGCCATCCTCATCAACACGGCCATCACCGTCGTTGTCATAGCCAATATTATCGTAAGAAAACGCAATTACCTCTAATTGTAGCATGGGTACTTGATAAGACATCCACTCACGAGCATGGTGGTTACCCACAATCATGACGTCATGTCGATCTGGATAATTACCGTTGTCGCCAACAAATGGATTGTAATCACCATCTTGCACATCTTTAGTAATCTTCATCCATGGTGAAGAATGACCATAATACCACCCCTCATAAGCATCGGCAGTAACTTCTTCACCTCTAGCATTTGTGCCACCGTTCATTCCTTCATGATACTCAAAAATGTCCGGATTTTGCTCGGCGAGACGCATCATTCGAGTTTTCATCGTCTCATAGGTGTGGTATTGTTTGAACTGTAGAATATCGTCACCTGCTGGCGCCCATGGAAATATATCGTTGATGTAGTCATCTGACCAGACATCCTCTGGTGCAGTTCCAGTCACATCGTCTTGAGCAATGGTTGATGCAACCATTGGGGTCATCAATGAGAGCAATAACGGCAGACAAATTAGAAAACCAAAAGATGGTCTAGTCTTGAGAGCAACAACGGGAGTTTTGCGATTCGCTGGCATCCTATCGGTCAAGCGAAGTTGTTTGAGTTCTTGAAGCCGTCGAGTAACGGTCCTAGACTCTATTTGAGCAATTGCAGAATTTTTTTGGGTGGCCGCCCGATAACAGCCGAGCCATCAACAATCAAAATTGGCCGTTGCAATGCCTTCGGGTTTGCCATAATCAACTGTTTTACCTCCGCTTTATTCTCAAGGTCATAATTCTTCGAAGAATCAAGTTCATTTTGGCGAATCAAATCATCGAGCGAAAGTAATACAGCTAAATCCTCAGACGCCACACCACGCTCTAAATAACGGTAGTCTTCAAACGACAAGTCCCGCTCTGTTAACAGAGCAAAAGCCTGTCGCGACTTTGAACACCTCGGGTTGTGGTACAAACGCATATTGGCAAGTGAGTAAATGTAGTAAATGAATCAAACTGTTGTGACAATAAACTGTCGAATATGTCTAAATCACAGACTGAGTGGAGCCAACATGGCCGAAGATGACATCGCCACTCAGGCTGCCGAAACTGTCGGCATAAACGAAATGACAATATTAGCAATAATAGGGATTATCCTCGTAGGCATCGTTGTAAGATTCCTCACCATGGCGTTTGCTCCATCGCTGCTACGCAAGATTATCCGTTCTGAAAATTTACAAACTAAAACGGTAAAGCAATCCGATAAAGCGCTTGGTAGCGCAGTCGGCGCTGGAGTGTCATACATTCTCTCACTTCAACTAATCAACGCGATCGAAGAAGGCTCGTCAACCTATCAAATGCCGGAAATAATGCTAACGATACTACCTAACGCATTTCAATTTGTCATCGCTTTAGCCCTAGTAGTCTGGGCGTTCAGGTTGGTTAACGTAGTTCAAGATGTTGTTGCAGTTATAGATTCAGACGGAGTTGAGGATGGCACGGACAAAACTCTGATAAGCGCACTTGAAAGCATCTTACGATTTTTTATTGTATTTATTGGGGCAATTTTCATCGCTGATGCAATCGGTTTAGACCTTACCTCACTAATCGCCGGTTTAGGAATCTCTGGTCTGGCTCTGGCACTGGCGGCTAAGGATACGATTTCAAACTTCTTCGGGGCGCTGACAGTGTTGCTAGATAGGCCATTCAAGGTCGGTGATTGGGTAGTAGTTGGCCCATCAGAGGGCGAGGTGATAGAAATCAATCTAAGGACGACGTTGATTAGAACCGGTATGGACACAGTAATTACTGTGCCAAACGCGAATTTGGTATCAACGCCAGTGGAAAATTTCGGTAAGCGGAGATGGCGTAGGTGGCAAACAATGCTACATTTCGACATCAACTCTAATCCTGATAATGTCGAAGCGTTTCGTGACGATGTGCTGTCATCAATTATGCAGAACTCGGCAACGATGAATGAAGATTCTTCCTGGTGTCGAGTCAGTGATATTTCGGCGACATCAATTAACGTCTCGCTAAATTTATACTGGGACGTTCAAGGCGGTGCCGATGAACGTCAGGAGAAAGAAAAATTCTTGTTGGAGGTAATGCAACTAGCGCGCACCCATAAACTCAGTTTTTATGATAACCGAATCAGAAAGCAGAGCGCCTAGTAAGGACGAGGATCTTTTGACCAATACACCAAGTTGCATACCAAAGAACCCAGTAAACACATGCTGGCGATAATCAACGCTAATGTGGGCGACACATTGTCCAAGCGCCAAGCGAAGAAGGTTACTATGGCGCCGATAATGCCCCCCCACAGGCCTGATTTCCATAAGCGTAACACTCCTAAATGCGCTTGAATTCTCGATACATCGTTAAGCCATTGTTCCGCTTTCTCACCAAGCTCTAAATCAGCATATATCCTTGCCTCACCGAGTGCCAACAACACCGCATGGTAACGCCAAATCCACGGACCCCCCATCAAAGTAGAGAGGGATTTTTTGTAACCGTACGATTCAGGAGCGCTGCTCAACCACGCATGTAGAAAGGATTTTCTTGACTCAGTAGACATACCCCCTGAAAACGAGATTTGCTGTTCAATAGACATCAATGATGCCAAACCGGGAAGCCTGTCTGGTTCACACAAAAGATGTTCTACAGGGCTTCTAATATCGGCAATAAAGGATAATTCGTTGCCCACTTGGGCCATTATTGTCAAATCTAAATTCAGGCGCGGCAAACCCACTGTGTGCTTTGAATGTGGAGCTCGCCAAAGAGTCGTTACTTTCAGTTCAGCTTCGATGTCTTTCAATCGGTCGTTCCAACGCCGTTCGGTATTTGGTGTGGAGAATTGGTCAATTGCTCGATGAATACTGCCAAGATT
>DALZ01000129.1:0-197 GCA_002496955.1 Euryarchaeota archaeon UBA128
TTCCACCCATTAATCAGCCTGCCACCGATAGTGCATTTAAGATGTCGATATCTGTGACTGCGGTAAATGGTGATCGCCAGATAGACAAAAGCGTAGTTTTAGATGTCAAAGTGGATCCTGCGGTTTTCGGAAATATAACGCTTGATGATTCAATTCTACAGCCATTAGTCGGAATTCCGAAAGATGACACTCAATCG
>DALZ01000129.1:529-6299 GCA_002496955.1 Euryarchaeota archaeon UBA128
CAATCGACCAATATTGCGATAAGAAATGATGGCAACATACAACTTAGTGGTGAGTTGTCAGTATTAGTAATCGATGATATGGGATATGAGGTTTCGGGTTGGAATCCCGATATTTCCCCGTCTAGTGTTGCAGCCAACCCGGGCGATTCAGTTGTTGTGAAACTAATTCTTAATCCCGATAAGGATGTAGATAGGGGCCCTTACACAGTTTTAGTCTCGCTTCGTTCAGGTGGTGATTTAATCACTACATTTGAACTGCAAACCTCTTCATCGCCTGCAGAGGGAAATAAGGGATTGTTCAATCTAGTCCCATGGTATGTTTCTTTAACAATTGTTGCAGTCGTTATTGGTTTAATTATTATCGGCTCGCGGAAGATGAAAAAATCGGGCTCAGTTGGTGAAACAATTTCCCAACAAATTATGACCCAGACCTATGGTAACCAAGGTGATGCAGGTAGCCGTCGCGAAAAAGCACTAGATATCGGTCTATCTCAAGATGATATGACTAGCGGTGAAGTGTCTCAAGAAGAGATTGCTGCAGCACTGGCAAAGTCTATGGCTGAACAGTTTACTCCTCCTGATATAAAGCCAATCCCAGCACCGGGACTGATGCCACTGGGAATGCCTCCAGCCGGCATGCCTCCATTAGGCAAGGTGCCTGCTGGCATGCCACCAAAAACCCCTTCCACTTTCCCAAATATCCCGACACCGCCAATAGCACCGTTGGACCGTGCTCCAGACTCTAGAAATATTCCCCCACCTTTGCCCCCAACAGGCCTGCCTGCAGGTTGGACCATGGAACAATGGAATGCTTACGGCCATATGTGGCTCGAGAAAAACCAGCAGTGAGTGTTAGTTTGAAATTAGATGAACTATTGGATACACTATGGCTAACATAGTATTGTTCGGACCCCCTGGCGCAGGTAAAGGGACGCAAGCTGTCAGAATAACGGAATCTACTGGCCTACCGCAAGTATCAACAGGTGATATGTTACGTGCCGCGGTCAAGAACAACACCCCAACCGGTATAGCTGCAAGAAAATTCATGGACGCAGGCCAACTAGTCCCCGATCAGATTATAATTGACCTAATCGAACAGAGAATAAACGAGCCAGATGCGATTGATGGGTTGATGTTTGATGGTTTCCCTCGAACGATTCCTCAGGCTGTAGCACTGTCTAAAATTACTCAAGTTTCTCATGTTATTGCAATCGAGGTTCCAGACGAGAAAATAGTCGAAAGAATATGTGGCAGATTTTCATGCACAAAATGCGCCGCAGTTTTTCACGATATATTCAATCCAACAAAGGTAACAGGCGTATGTGATTTGTGTGGTAGTTCCGAAATGAAACGACGTGCTGATGATAATGAAACGACTGTTTTGCAAAGATTAGCTGCCTACCATGAACAGACCTCGCCGTTGGCCGAGTGGTATGAACAGCAGGGAATATTGTCCCGCATTGATGGCGATCGGGAAATAAATCAAATTACACAAGATATTTTAGCAGCGTTAATTGCTTAGGTGATTGAATGAAATCATCAAAGTCGTTGAGAAAATCCCGCCTTAAACGTCAAGCAACATCCAAACAGATACAACAACAGCTCTGTCATATAATCAATGACATCCCTCAAGCTCAATCTGAACTCAGACAAAACGCAGCACACAAACTATTTGCTCTAAATAAAAAGCATCGACTGAAAATGCCAAAAGATATTGGTTTGATGGTGTGTAAGAAATGTTATGTCATACTAAATTCAACTAACTCAATGACTAGAATCAGAGACGGGAAGTTAATCAAGACATGTAAAATTTGTAACTACGTTAGGCGGATTGGGGGAAGTAAAAGTAACTGGAGGTCTCGAAGTGCCTGAGATTCCTCAAAAAATCAAAAAATCTGCTCTCTCAAGGGATCTTAAACCAACCATTAGGGTTGGGAAATCTGGACTAACGAATAATCTCATTTCAGAAATAAAGGACCAATTGTCGAATAAGGAATTAGTCAAGGTAAAAATAAATCGTGGTTTATTCGGTAAGAGGGATTTAGGTGATGTTTGGGCTCATCTTGCTAACACAACAGAATCAGTCTTAGTCATTGCACGAGGAAATGTTGGTGTTCTGTGGAAACAGTAGTGGTTTCATGCAAATGCTCAAAGATACAGTTCATTTGGCCAACCACAAGGGATGACTGATGTTCAACTTGGTAGACAAAAATAGCCGTTCAAAAAGAATTGCCTTCACACTTCTACTCGTAGTGGGCTGTCTATCAATTATCGGCCACACAACAGCCGCCGGGTCAGGTGGCACCGATGTTCATATAGAGTTGACCATCAAAGACGGTATGAAGAACACCGCCATTGGTGTTGGTTTAGCCATTCTAATTTGCGTTTACATATTGATTATATTTGAAACAGTACATAGAACACTGGCCGCTGCATTGGGTGGTCTCACAGCAGTAATTGCGCTTAACTACTTCACCGTAGAGCCTGCATTAAGCCTCAAAGCTGTTACGACGATGATTGACTGGGAAACGATAGGACTCCTGCTTGGAATGATGGTGATGGTGGGTGTTATATCTCACACCGGGGTATTCGAATGGTTTGCCGTCGAAGCATACAAAAAAAGTGAGGGTTCCATATGGTCGCTTGTAGTTATATTGTGCATAGTGACCGCCGTTTTATCCGCATTTCTCGACAATGTCACGACAATTCTGTTGCTCACTCCGGTGACCATTCAACTTGCCAAGGTGTTAGATTTACAACCTGTTCCGTTGTTAATCGCTGAGGTGCTGTTTTCGAATATTGGTGGGGCCGCCACGATGATTGGCGATCCGCCAAACATCATGATTGGGTCAGGACTTTCACCAGATGCTATCGAGCGGGCCGAGGGGGGAAAATATGCAGAACTGGCCAGCGATGGGGTGAATTTTAATGATTTCATAATTGAAATGGCACCTGGAATATTGATGACAGTTGTTCCAGCATTTATGCTACTCAAGTGGATGTATCGTGATGAATTTTCCGGTAAACGTGTTCGGGATGTAGCCGAACTCGAAGCAAAATATGGTATCAAGGATTACAAGATGCTGACCACCAGTGGATTCATATTAGGTCTGGTTATACTTGGATTCTTCTTACACCCAATAACTCACATGCCTGTATCTTGGATTGCTCTTGGGGGTGCTGTGTTGATGTTACTCGCTACCAACAGACACGAACTGGACGAACCGTTGGAAGAGGTTGAGTGGACTACATTGCTGTTCTTCGCTGGCTTGTTTGTTTTAGTTCACTCCCTACAATACATGGGTGTGATAAACTTCATCGGTGAATACGTGGAGCGTGCTATAGTTTGGTTCCCTCAAGGTGAGGATGGCATTGTCCGCTTAACTGCAGCAATGCTCATTCTTCTATGGGTTTCTGCCGTTGCTTCAGCTTTCATTGATAACATACCATACACTGCTACCATGATTCCAATTGTTCTACAGATTTCCCAAGGAGCAAATGTCGACTTAGGACCTCTAATTTGGGCACTGGCATTTGGCGCGTGTTTGGGCGGTAATGGGACCCTAATTGGGGCCTCAGCGAACGTCGTGATGGCAGGAATGTCTGAAGAGGCAGGTTACCCCGTTTCATTCAATGAATTTTTCAAAGCAGGATTCCCTATGATGATTTTGACCACTGCCATAGTCTCCCTTTACATGGTGCTAGTCTATGCCGTAGGTGGCGGTGGTGCAATGTGGAAACTAGCATTGCTGGCGATTACAACAATCGGCATTGTATACCAGGTTTACCGAGGCCGGTCCAAAGGCAAAAATTTAGCAGATTCACTAGTTGACCATGATTTGGAAGAATTGAAAGAATTAGCCGAAGATAAACTGAGCAAAGCAAAATCAGTGGTTGCCGGAATAACCGAGTCCGAATGACTACTTATCCGGTATTTGAAGCATACAATTGAAAGCCAATGCTGTGTTGGTATATTTAGGTCGGGCTATGTTTGAATGCAGCATCTGCGGATTGTTATCTCTCAATGCAATATCGTGTCCAGCCTGCGGGAGTCAGAATCTTATTGATTTATCATCCAGTGACTCAATTGCTGAAGATTTGCCCGCTGTGATACCCGGATTAGATGAGGCTGCTGAATCTTGGCATGAAATTGAGGGCTCAAATGATGTAGATGATGGTTCAAAGCACGTCATTGCACAAAATAATTCTCAGGAAAGTAGCTTGCCGTTTGGGTTTTCTGGAGAATCAAACATTCAAGAGTCAAGGCTCCCTTTTGGAATTGGAAGTCATTCGGATGGCATACCATTCGATAATGAAGTGCCTCCACCGGGGATAACTCTGCAAGAAGAATTGAATTTAGCAAGTGAACAACCAAGAATGAACCAGTTGGAAGATTCTAACGACAGTGAGATATCTGATGGTGCAAGCGATGTACATAGAGAACCATTGCTAGAGGTTGTTGTTGAACGGCCAAAACCAGTCCGAATTGAACCCATACAGGAGCCAAAGACTGCTGTAATACAACCGGAAAACGATGAATTATTACCGGCTGAATTCGAATCCCCCACAACGATATCAGATGAGATTCCAGAGGAGTGGCGCATATCTGTAACTGAAGCGAACATGGAAGAAATCTATTCGATGAAGCAGGAGGTTGTAGAGGTAGTTCACCAATATGAGGATGATGTGGTGGTCTTTGATCACGCAGCCGAACAATCAGTCGTCATAGAGCCTAATTTTGACATTCAAGAATCTGAAATATTATCCTTAGAGCTGCATCCAGCAAGAGCGCTAGATGTTGATACTTCAAGAAATCCTGAGTGCCGCGAAGACTTGGATGCAGGATACTTTGCCATTGCAAAAAATAGTTGGGCTGAAGCCGCCATAAAATTCCAAAAAGTTGCTGCTAGGATGCACGGTGATCCAGCGGTATTCAACAACTACGGCTTGGCGCTGCTACAACGCGCGATTGAAATGGCTAAAGATCGAAACGAGTCCGTACAGATTCTGGCTGCATCGCAATTTGAATCTGCTATTTTAGCGCTCAGGGAAGCGGCAAAATCAGCACCTGAAGAACCGGTAATCTTGCTCAACCTTGCTCATGCATTATTAGTCAGCGGCCGGTCTGAGAAAGCGCAAAAGGTTATTTCGGTGCACAACAAAAAATATCCTAATTCAGTTGAAGGCGTTAACCTTGAAGCTGCTGCACTAGTGAGTTTAGGACAAAGTGTCAATGCAAAAACAAAACTGTCAGGGTTTAGAGGAGATTCAGTCGTTGATGAAAACCTCGCTCGATTGTTGTAGATTTTTTGATGAGATTATATGCCGGTCTGACTGTGCCGTAAAAACGGTCCAGTCGGCACTTTTTACCGATAAAAATGACCTGCACAAACCGATTTATTCATATACCCGAGGTAGGTCGGTTGCTTGCTTAGCACCTTGGCATGCCTATGTCGGGGGAAGGGCTGAGGAGGACCAACCCAGAGGAGTTGGTCTTTTGTGGAAGCCGAATTGGCATGAATTAGATACCGAAGGGTTACTCGCATGGTGTGGTAACATACATGTGATGCTACAACCCAACTG
This sequence comes from Euryarchaeota archaeon UBA128, assembly GCA_002496955.1. Taxonomy (GTDB): domain Archaea; phylum Thermoplasmatota; class Poseidoniia; order Poseidoniales; family Poseidoniaceae; genus MGIIa-L1. The sequence goes on from DALZ01000129.1 coordinate 6,113, forward strand.
GGGGATCGCTCGGCTCGAGTGCCGATGAAGGTCGTGACAAGCTGCGATAAGCTGCGGGGAGGTGCATGAATACCATGGATCCGCAGATTGCCGAATGGGACTTCCCGAATAATCGCGATGCGATGGGGAACCCTCCGAATTGAAGCATCTTAGTAGGAGGAGGAAATGAAATCAATAGAGATTCCGT